>NZ_JBNNWE010000004.1:0-118398 GCF_050280905.1 Pseudomonas sp. NPDC086278 | reverse complement strand
GGCGAGGCACCGGACGAAAGGGGCAAGAGCCTTTGGTTACTTTGGGCTTTTCAAAGTGACCCGCCGTAAGGGCGGAACCGATAGCCGCCATCACCAAAGAAACGGATATGCCCCCTCCAAAAACTCAATGGGTACCCAACCCCAACCCAATCCCCTACTCAAGTATCAAACACAGCTCAACAACCCCGCCCATGCGCGCATCAGCGTGAAAACCGGCTGCGGTATTCCCGTGGCGAGATCGCGAGATGGCGATGAAAGGTATGACGCATCCGCTCCTCGTCGCCAAAGCCACACAGCTGCGCGATCTGATCAATGTTGCGCGACGAGTCTTCAAGCATTCGCCGCGCCGCTTCCATACGAAACAGCTCGATGGCTTTTGCCGGCGTACGGCCCGTCTTGCGTTTGTAGACACGGGCAAAATTGCGCGGACTCATCTGCGCCTGACGGGCCAGCCGTTCGACCGTCAGGCTGGCGTCGCCAAGATTGTCGGCAAGCCAAAGGTGCAAATCGTCGAACCCGGCGCTGTCGCCCATCTGTGATTGCAGCAACTGGCTGAACTGCGCCTGGCCACCGGGGCGCTTGAGGAACACCACCAGTTCACGGGCCACCTGCAACGCCACTTCGCGACCGCAATCCGCTTCGACCAATGCCAGCGCCATGTCGATGCCGGTGCTGACACCGGCCGAGGTCCAGACGGTGCCTTGCTGAATGAAGATGGCATCGACGTCGACGTCAATCGACGGGAAACCACTTTTGAGCTGGTCGCACATCGCCCAGTGCGTGGCCGCGCGCAGCCCTTCAAGCAAACCGGCCTGGGCCAGCAGAAAGGTGCCGCTGCACACCGAAGCGGTGCGCCTGGCCTTGACCGATGCCTCGCGCAGCCAGTTCACCAGCGCGACGCCGTCAATCATCGCCTGCGCAATGTTCGGCGCGCCCGGCACGATCAGCGTATCAACCGCCACATCGTTGAATGAATGCAACGCCGTGGTGTGCACCGACAGCCCTTCGGCGGTGGCGATCAGTCCGCCGTCGAGGCTGGCGGTGTGCAGCGTGTAGCCGGGCAGTCCACGGTCGGCCAAGGCTTTGGATGCGGCCCAGAACACCGTTTGCGCACCGGTCAGGTCCAGCAGCCCCATCTGCGCGTAAGCCAGGAACACCAGGGTTCGCGGTTGAGACATCGATTCGCTGGGGACGTCGCTGAAGGGGGTGATCGGATTCATGGGCGCTTGGCGGCTCGATAATCAAAACGCAGACCGGGTCTGCGTTTTTCAGGGGTGTCGCGCAGCCGGATCAGGAAACGAGCGACTGCAGTTTTTCAAGGATGTGGACGCCCGGATCAGTGTTCTTTGCCGCGTCGGACGGTTTTTTGTCGGAGCCGTCAGTCACCACGCCGGCGAGGATTTCCGCCAGGTTGTGGAAGTGGCCGGTCTTGGTCTCGGCGTCGGTATCGGTGCCAGCGCCCGCGCCCTGGTTCAGCGCCGCTTGCAACGACAGGTGCTGAGACAGCCACTGCGGGGTGGCTTTTTCCTCCGGGCTCATGTTGTTCATGAAATCCAGGGCCGCGTGCGCGCGACCGACCGGGTTATTGGCAAAAGGGTCTTTCCAGTTCTTCTCCTGGTCCGCCGGGCCGCTGTAATAACCGGTGGCCAGTCGACCTTGTTGCCGCATCAGGGCTTGTGCCGAGGCTTGTTCCTGCGCGGTGAACGTGCCGCCCTCATTGGTGGCCACGGCGTTAAGCGAGCGTCGATCGAGGTCGCCCATCAGCGCGTTACGGTCTTCATCGGTGTTGGCGTACGGTTTGCCGCTGGCGGTCATCAACGCGTATTTTTCATCCATGCGCTTGCGCGCATCGGCCGCCACTTCGGGGAATGTCTTGTCTTTCGAACTGGAAATCGCCCCCGGTTTGCTGACCCCCAGAATCAGCGCGTCGGCATTCATGCCGGTGCGCACCGGGAAGTACGGCGCGTTGCTGACGATAGCGCTGTTGTAGTCAGTGGAGGTGCTGGAAAGGCTGACCGAATCAACGTTGGTGGTCTTGGCCTTTGCCGCGTCCTCTTGCGCGACGCTTTGCCGAGCGTCGGCCGTGGCCTGGGTATCGACTGCGGACGTGTAGGCAGACAGCGCCGCATTGGTTGACGTTGAAGCAATGATCATTGTTCTTCCTTGGCTAGGGGCTCGCAGGCGGGAGAGCGCCGGGACGCTCACTGGCGCGCACGTTACCCGGTATTCAAGACGCTTTCATTAATACCTGTGTATAGGTCGCGATTGCCCAGTGCCCAAAATGCGCATGCAACGAATGCCGCCGCAGGGCCTCATATGAAAATAGCCCCCCGACGACAGGTGATTGTTTTTATGAGCGTAGCTGACAAAAACCATGTGATCTGGCTGGTTGAACAATCCATGCTTTACGCCGCGCGGCAGCGGGCCAGGCTTTATTCCGGGCAAGGCCGGTTGTGGCAACAGCCTTACGCCCATACGCGGCCGCGCGATGCGTCGGCGCTGGCGTCGGTGTGGTTCACCGCGTACCCGGCGTCCATCGTCACCCGCGAAGACGGCACCGTGCTGGAAGCGCTGGGCGATGAAACCTTGTGGCACGCGTTGTCGAAAATCGGCATCCAGGGCATCCACAACGGACCGTTGAAAAGGTCCGGCGGGCTGACCGGCACCGAACACACGCCGACCATTGACGGTAACTTTGACCGCATCAGCTTCGAGATCGACCCGCAACTGGGCACCGAAGCCCAGCTTCAGGCGTTGACCCGCATGGCCGCCGCGCACAACGCGGTGATCATCGATGACGTGATCCCGTCGCACACCGGCAAAGGCGCGGATTTTCGCCTGGCCGAGATGGCGTACGAGGATTATCCAGGCCTGTACCACATGGTCGAAATCCGCGAAGAAGACTGGCCGCTGCTGCCGGACATCGCCGAAGGTCGCGACGCCCAGAACCTCAGCCCGATGCAGGTCGACGTGCTGCGGGACAAGCACTACATCGTCGGCCAATTGCAGCGGGTGATCTTCTTCGAGCCCGGCGTCAAGGAAACCGACTGGAGCGCCACGCCGATTGTGATCGGCGTCGATGGCAAGCCCCGGCGCTGGGTCTACTTGCATTACTTCAAGGAAGGGCAGCCGTCCCTGAACTGGCTGGACCCGACCTTCGCCGCGCAGCAGATGATCATCGGCGATGCGCTGCATTGCATCGATGTCATGGGTGCCAAAATCCTGCGGCTGGACGCCAACGGTTTCCTCGGCGTCGAACGCAAGCTCGACGGCACTGCCTGGTCTGAAAGCCACCCGCTGTCGATCACCGGCAACCAGTTGCTTGCCGGGGCGATCCGCAAGGCCGGTGGTTTCAGCTTCCAGGAGCTGAACCTGACCGTCGACGACATCGCGGCCATGTCCCACGGCGGTGCCGACCTTTCCTACGACTTCATCACGCGGCCGGCCTACCAGCACGCGTTGCTGATGGGCGATACCGAGTTCCTGCGCCTGATGCTGCGCCAGATGCACACCCTCGGCATCGACCCCGGCTCGCTGATCCATGCCTTGCAGAACCACGACGAGCTGACCCTGGAGCTGGTGCATTTCTGGACGCTGCACGCCCATGACAACTACCTCTATCAGGGCCAGACCTTTCCCGGCAGCATTTTGCGCGAACACATTCGCGAGCAGATGTACGAACGCCTGGCCGGCGAACACGCGCCCTATAACTTGAAATTCGTCACCAACGGCGTGTCCTGCACCACCGCGAGCATCATCACCGCGGCGCTGGGCATTCGGGACCTCGACGCCATTACCACGGCGGACATCCAGCAGATTCGCCAGGTGCATCTGCTGCTGGTGATGTACAACGCCATGCAGCCGGGCGTGTTCGCCTTGTCTGGCTGGGATTTGGTCGGCGCATTGCCGCTGCCGGCGGAGCAGGTCGAGCATTTGATGGGCGATGGCGACACGCGCTGGATTCATCGCGGCGCCTACGATCTGGTCGACCTCAACCCGGACGCGCCATTGTCGGCCGGGCAGATGCCACGGCCGAAGACCTTGTATGGCAGCCTGCCAAGCCAGTTGAAAGACCCGGATTCGTTCGTTTCGCAACTGCGCAAGATCCTCGCCGCACGTCGCGCCTACGACATCGCCGCCAGTCGGCAGATTCTGATTCCGGACGTCGAGCACCCAGGCCTGCTGATCATGGTTCACGAACTGCCGGCCGGCAAAGGCACGCAAATCACCGCGCTGAACTTCGGCGCCACGCCGATCACCGAAACCCTGCACCTGCCCAACATTGCGCCGGGGCCGGTGGTCGACATCATCAACGAGCGGGTCGAAGGCGATCTGACACCGGAAGGGGAATTCACCATTACCCTGGATGCGTTCGAGGGGTTGGCGCTGCGGGTGGTGAGCAGTTCGCCGATGATCTGAGTCAGGGTCGGCCGCGTTGCCAGACCTTGACGTAGTCGACCCGGAACGTGGACGGCAAGTCCGCGTCATCGACCACGCCGAACCAGTCCCAGAAGGCTTCGCTGTCGAACACGATCTGCATCGGGAAGAAGAAATGCGTGTTCTTCGACTCCCGCACCAGCACGCCGTCGACGTACCAGCGCAAGGTATCGCGCTGCCAGTCGAAGCCGTAGACATGGAAGGTGCTCGCCAATCGCCACGGGCTGACCCAGGTGCTGCCGTTGGCGATATGCGCGGTGCTTTGCGGCGTCGCCCAGAGGTGCGCGTTCATGTTGTAGAACCGGTCGAAGGCGCCGTTTTTGGTCTTGCCGCCGATTTCGAAAATGTCGATTTCGGTGGCGTTGTCGGCCATGCCGGTCCACGCCAGCCAGAAGGCGCTGGAGCCTGCCGAGTCCATGGGTTTGGCGCGTGCCTCGTAGTAGCCGTAGAACCCGCGATCAATGGTGCGAACCATCGCCGAGGTGTAGTCCTTGAAGCCAAGCTGCACATACTTCTGCGGCAAGGTTTCCTTGCGGAAGATGATGTTCAGGTTGCCATTGCCCAGGTTGGCATTGTCTGGCGTGTACAGCGCCGGTCGACGGCCCAGCGAGTCGGTGCCCGTGGCATCGTTGACGTGCCAGCGGGCGGGGTCGAGTTTGGCGCCGTTGAAGTCGTCGGAGAGTTTGTTGTCGATTGTCCACTGGCCGGCGTTGGCCTGGTCGGACAGCGGCAGATTGGCGTTGGTCTGTTTTGGCAACGGCCCAAGCGGCCCGACCCGCGTCCAGTTGTCGGCGGATGCGGGAATCGCGACCGACCATTTACCCGCGAGGTATTGAAACGCCTGCTGGCGTTCAGCGAGCGAGGCAAACGCGCGGTCGTAGACCAGCATCTCGGCTATGTCGCCACGAAAATTCTCATCGCTGCCGAGCACATTGCGCCCGAGCGCATACGGTCCGATCGGCACGTCTTGCAGTTCCAGGACCGAGACGGTGGGTTCGTACGCGCCAGGCTGTTGCAGGCTGATCGCGAAATTCGGCAGCACGTTGTCGTTGTCGGCGCTGTTCGGTCGTGAGCTGAACAGCCGCTGCCAGGGGTCGCCGGTGGCCTGCTCGGGTAATCGGCGCGAAACGATTAACAGCGTTACCGGGCCTTTGCCGCTGCGCAGGGTTTTACCGAGGAACGCCGAGGCCCCGGTCAAGCGCACCACCGGATGGCCATTGATGCCGTCGGTTATGCGCTGTGGCCGTGCGTCCGGCGCTGCATCGTCAACCATGGCGTCGTTGCCGTTGCCAGACTTGTCGCGCCAGCGCTGCAAGCGGTGTTGCGCGTCGAGGGTCAGGGTCGACGCATCCGCCGCGTCCAGCCACAGCACCAGCCCGCCAGCGGGTGGGGAGGGCGCTGCGTGGCACATCCACGAAACCGCCAACAGCCACGTCAGCAGACTTGCCTTGAGTGCGCGCATCACTTCACCGCTAGCAAAGCCGGAATTTCGAACGACGATTGATAGCCCTGCGGGTTGCACGACTGCCAGCGCCAGGTGTCGACGATCATCTGTTCCAGGTCCCGTTGCGCGCTCCAGCCCAGCTCGCGTCCGGCCTTGCTCGGGTCGGCCCAACACTTGGCGATATCGCCGGCGCGGCGCGGCGCAAAGCGGTAGGGAATGGTGATGCCGGTGATGTCTTCAAAACTGTGGATGATTTGCAGCACGCTGTAGCCAATGCCGGTGCCGAGGTTCCAGAAGTTGATGCCGGTGTTGTGCTGCAACACTTGCAGCGCTTTGAGGTGGCCGATGGCGAGGTCGACCACATGGATGTAATCGCGCACGCAGGTGCCATCGACGGTGGGGTAGTCGCAACCGTACACCGTGAGTTCGGCCAGGCGCCCAATGGCGACCTGGGTCAGGCACGGCAACAGGTTGTTCGGGCGCCCGTTCGGGTCTTCGCCGATCATCCCGCTTTCGTGGGCGCCAATCGGGTTGAAGTAACGCAACAGGGCGATGCTCCAGCGCGGGTCGGACTCGCACAAATCGGTGAGCAGTTCTTCGATCATCAGCTTGGTCCGGCCGTAGGGATTGACCGGTTTGCCGGTCCCGGCGTCTTCGATGATCGGAGTCTGCGCCGGGTCGCCGTACACCGTGGCCGAGGAGCTGAACACCAGTTTGAACACCTCGTTGCGCGCCATCGCCCGGCACAGGTTGAGCGTGCCGGCCACGTTGTTGGCGTAGTAGTCCAGCGGCTTGCGCACGCTTTCCTCCACCGATTTGAGGCTGGCGAAATGCACCACGGCGTTGATGTCGTAGCGGCTGAAGATGTCGTCGAGCAGGATCGAATCGCGGATGTCGCCATTGATAAAATCGACCCGGGTCTGGGTCAGTTGCTCAAGGCGCGCGATCGACTCCTGGCTGCTGTTGCACAGATTGTCGAGCACCAGCACTTTGTGCCCGGCGTTGATCAGCGCCAGGGCGGTGTGGGAGCCAATGTAGCCGGCCCCGCCAGTTATCAGCGTAGTTTTGCGCATGGTGAGGGCTTCCTGTCTCAGGGACTGAATTCAGCGAGCGGTGAAAACCGTTTTGAATTCTTGCGGCCAGCGCGGGTGCAACACGCTATAGGCCACGGCGTAGCTCAACGCGCCGACAACGATGCTGCAGCTCAGGTGCAGGTATCCCTGAAAACCAAGCACCGGTGACACCAACAGGACAGTCGCGGCCATGACCAGCGAGGCGATCATGCTGCGGTAATTGGAGTCGAGGAACAGGCGCCAGCCATAGCCGATCGCCAGGTTGAGCCCGCGGATTTGCAGCGGGGTGATGATCAGCATCCGCGCCAGCAAGGCCAATGCGGCGGCCATGCCGCCATAGAGGCTGCCGAAGCTGTAGACCAGCGCCAGGGCCAGCACGGTGGTCGCGACTTCGGCCTTGATTGTCAGGTGGCTGCGGTTGACCGCCACCAGCGCCGTGGTCGCGTACATCGCGCTGTTGCCGATGGCGGCGGTGCAGGCCAGCACTTGCAGCAGGGGAATCGCTTCGGCCCATTTGGCGCCGAAGATCAACAGAATCAGGTCGCTGGCGGTCAGCGCGATGCCAATGAACAGCGGCGTCAGCAGGAAACCGCTGACCGCGGTCGAGTCGCCGATGATCCCGAGCAACCGCGACGGCTCGGCGCTGCGCCGGGCGAACACCGGCAGCGCATAACTCATCAAGCCGTTGTAGATCGCACTGCGCGGCAGGTCGATGATGCGCATCGCCATGTTGAACATGCCGACCGCGTTGGCGCCCGCCGTCATCCCGAGCACCACGTTGACCCCGCGCTGCAAGGTCTGCGAACTCAGCGCATTGATCGCCACCGGGGTGCCGGCCTTCAGCAGTTCACGCAGGAACGGGCCGTCGATGTGGAAGGCGATGCGCCGCCGCTCGCCGAGCATCAGCACAATGATCGAGATCAATTCCATGATCACCGCCTGGGCAATCACCGCCCACGCGCCCAGGCCCAACAGCGCCACCGCGACGCCACCGACGCCACCCACCACTTTGCCCAACAAGGTGCGCGAGGCGAGCATTTTGAAGTTGCCGCTGCGGCGCATCTGCGCCACGTACACCCGCGCCATCATGGTGAAGAGGATTTTCACCGAGGCCACCGCCATCATCCAGCGCAGCACCGTCGAGTCGGTGTACAGCAGCGTCGCCAGCGAGATCACAATGATGGACGCCAGGCTGACCAGCACCGCCGCCCAGAACGCGGTGGCGATGTGTTTGTCTTCCAGGCGCTCAAGCCGCACCAGTGGGTCTTCCAGCACCGAGGAATAGACCAGACCGATCAGCTCGACGATGGCGATGATCACCGTGCCGACCCCCAGTTCCGCTGGCGACAGCAACCTGGCGTAGACGACAAAGGTGATCATGGACAGGAAGATCAGGCCGAATTTCTCGGTGAAGATCCAGCTCAATGTAACCAGGCGATGATTGGCCATGGGGGCGGCACCGAGTCAATGAGCGGTGGTTGATTCGGCTGCCTTGCGCAGGGTTCTCGCCCGCGCATAGAGGTAGCGCAGGGTCTGTTTGCCACGGCAGAAAAACAGCGTCTGCCACGAGTGTTCGAACATGCGCCGGTATACGGTGACCACCTGCGAATGCTCGCCGTAGCGGGAAAAGGCGTCGAGAAACTCCGCGTGGTTGGCCAGCACGAAGTGCGTGCGTTGCTGGCGGGTCAGCGTCGCGCCGTAGCGCGCGAGGTACAGGTCGATGAATTTGCACTTGTGCGGGTAGTATTTTTTCGGTTGCGCGGTGATGTTGCCGCTGTTGATCTCGCGCCGTACCAGCACTTGCGGCACCGTGCGGATTTCCCAGTGCTCGGCGATCCGGGTCCACAGCAGGCGGTCCTCGGCAAAGTGCAACGAAGGATCGAAGCCCCCCAGCGCCGCGACCACTTCGCGCAACACCAGCACGGCCGAGGTGCCGTTGACGATGTTGGCGTGGATGAAGTCGTTGAAGTGCCGGCCGCACTTGTGTCGCGCTTCCACTTGCCGCGAGCCGTCGCTGTACTCGATCAACACGTCGCAATCGATCAGCCCCACCGAGTGCCCGAGGCGGCGGAGTTCGTCGTACAGCGCCAGCTGCTTTTCGAGTTTTTCCGGGTGCCACTGGTCATCGGCGTCGAGGAAGGCAATGAAGGTTTCCGTCGAGCGCAGCACGCCTTTGTTGCGCGCGCTGGCGGGCCCCTCGTTGGCCTGGCGCAGCAGGGTCAAGGGGAACGGCGCCGCATAGTATTGAACGAGTTGCGGCCCGGCATCGCTGGAGCCGTCGTCGATGACGATGACGTGATCGGGCAAGCGGGTTTGCTCGCTCAGCGAGTCGAGCGTCTGCTGAATGCTGCCGGCGGCATTGAACATCGGAATGACCACGCACACCGAACACGGGGCTGGGGAGTCTTGATTCAGCACGGGCGTTGCTCCTTGCGAATGACCTGGGCGACGGCATCGTTGCGCACGGTGCCGGCGGTGGCCGGGGACAGATAAGGACGTTTGGCGTAATGGCGCCGGAAGGACAGGGCCAAGGTGCAGAACACCAGAAACTCGGCGGAGCGGTAGTTGGGAATCACGTACGCCACGTAATTGGTGACGGCGAACAAACCGATGATCACCAGCGCACTGGCGCGAAACGGCGCCGACTGGTTCGCGGTCACGGCGCGGTATTGCTTGAGCAGGGCTTCACCGAGCAACAGCGCCAGCGCCGTCAACTGGATGATGCCGCCGTTGAGCAGCGTTTCCATGTAGCCGCTGTGCGCATTGCCGATGTAGCCCCAGCGGGTGATGAAGGCGTCGGCGTCGGGGCTGGACCAGAAGGCGCCGTAGCCGTAACCCTTGAGAAACGCGCCGTCGACAAACGGCTCGAGCAGTTCCCAGATCAAGGTGCGGTCGGTGAGTGACGGGTCGCGCCCGGCCATTTCCAGCAGCACGGCAAAATTGCTGTAGAGAAACAGGCACACCAGCAGGTACAGGAGCGTGCAGCCGAGAAACGCCAGTTGCGAGCGGTTGATGCGCAAGCGGATCAGCGTCAGGAAGTAGCCGTAGCTGATCGTCCCGGCAACGATCAGCACCACACCGGTGGCTGACTGTGCGAGCAGGATCGCCACCAGTGAAAAGAACGAACAGAACAACGCCCAGCGGTTGCGCTGCCGGATCATCGGCAGCAACAGCAGAATCGCAATCGCATTGATCCGGGCGCCGGCGTTTTTCTCCATGAAGATGCCTTTGAACGCACCGTCGCGAATCCCGCCGGAAATGAACGCGGCACTGGGCATGACCAGCGCCAGGATCAGCCCGATCAATGCCGCCACGCCGATGGCACAGCCGAGCATGAAGGTGATTTTTTCCAGGCTGTAGTTGTAGGCGATGAAGCCTGCGAAAAACACCACGCTGATCATTGCAATAAAGCGCTTGAGGCTGAGCATCGGGTCGTAGGACCAACTGATCGAGGCGATGACGCTGAGCATGAACAGCAGCAGAAAGAAGTTGCTGCGGTAGAACGTTTTGCTGAGGAACACCTTGTTGCGGATGAAGAAGAACAGCGGCACCAGCAGCGTGATCAGGCCGCAGACCTGGTTGACGACGTTGCCTTCGAGGTCTTTGTCCATGTCGTCGAAACTGGACGCGCCGCCCAGCCCGAGCACGAAGGTGATGACCTGGATGTAAAACAGCACACCGAACAAGGTGAAACCGTCGCGCAAGGTCGAATAGCGGATTTGCAGTGAGCTCATGGCGATGGACTCCCGAGCAACGCGGCGAGGTAGGTTTTGACTGCACTGGCATTCATGAAGCGGGCGGCGGCATCGATCCGGGCCTGACGGTGCAGTTCGCGGGGGCGGGACAGTTGTTGGTCGATCGCCTTCGTCAGTGCTCTCGGGTCATCGACGGCCACCAGCGGCGCGACGACCCCGCCGATCAAAATGTCTTGCGGGCCATGGGGGCAGCGCGTCGAGACCACCGGCGTGCCCGTGGACAAGGCTTCGACCAGCGCGTTGGGGCTGCCCTCGAAGCGTGACGACAGTACAAAGCAATCGGCGGCGGCGACTTCGGCCATGGGGTCGTTGGTGTAGCCCGGCAGGTCGAAGCGATCCGCCACCCCCAGCGCGCGGGCCTGATCGAACAACCGCGCCCGCAGCGCGCCTTCGCCAAAAATGATCAGGCGGGCGCTGCGGTCCGGCAGCGCAGCGAATGCGCTGATCAACGTGTCGAAGCCTTTTTGCGGCGCCAGGCGGCCGACGGCGACAATCACCGGGCTGGATTTTTCCAGCAGCCAGGCATGGCTCGGCAGCCCCGGCGCCTTCTCGCGAAAGTCGTTGTCGAGCACCGGGTTGTCGGCAATGGTCACGTCTTGTCGGCGGGCGATGGTGGTGTCGACCAGGTCCTGGGCAACCCCGCGCGAGACGCAGATCACCGGGTTGGGAATCACTCGATACAAAAACGGCGCCACCAGATAAGCGAGCCGCACCATGAAGTCGGGGTTCACGTATTTGTCGTGGGAAAACGCGTTGCGCTCGCTGACGTGCAGCCGGGCCAACGTGCCGGACAGCATGGCGGCGGCAATCGCCACCACGTTGACGTGGGTGAGGGCGGCCAGTTGCGCATCGAAGCGGTTGTCACGCAGAAACCGCGCCAGCGCCGGCACCGCCCGTGAGGTGCGCGGGCTGCGCAGTTCGATCTTTTTCACCCGTGGGTCGAGGTGCGCCGCGTTGATGCCGCCTCCGGTGAGCATCAGCAACGTCACGTCGTTGCCCGCGTCCACCAAGGCCCCAGCGAGGCGCGTCATCATCTTTTCGGCGCCGCCGGCGCTGAGGTCATGCAGGATGATCAGCAACTTTTTCATTGGTTCCATACCCGGTAATACGCTTGTGCGGCGTACTGGCTGGTGTATTGGCGAATGGCGTCGGAGATCATTTCGCCGTTGATCGCCACCTGGCCCTGCATGAACAGGCTTTGCAGCATGCCTTCGGCCAGTGCCGGCACATCGTTGACGTTGACCAGTTGGCCGAGGCGCCCGTGGTCGAGCAGTTCCCGGGGACCGGTCTCGCAATCGCAAGCCAGCACCGGCGTGCCCAGCGCCAACGCTTCGATCAGCACGGTCGGCATGCCTTCGTGCAGCGAACTCAGAATGAACAGCCGCGCATGCCGGAGCAGCGGATAGGGGTTGCTGAGGAATCCGGTGAAATGCACCCGGTGCGAGATCCCCAGGCGCTGCGCCTGAATCGTCAGCGCCTCGCGCAACGGGCCGTCGCCGGCGATCACCAGGTCCGGCAGGGTTTCGCTGAGCAACGCCAGGGCGTAGGCGTCGAGCAACAGGTGAAAGCCCTTGGGCTCCACCAGTCGGCCCAGGCCCAGCCAATAGTTGTCGGGCAGTTCACTGGGCAATGGCGCGTTGGACGCGCGCAGCAGTTGTTCGGTGATTACCGCGTTGGGGCAGTAGCGAATGCGTTGCCGACCCCACGGCATCATCTCGACGAGGGACTGGCGCAACACCGTCGACACCGCGACCACCTTGCCGCTGCCACACAGGTACAGCGCGTACAGCAATCGCAGGCTCTTCGGCCCGGTTTTCTGTTCGGTGCAATCGAGCGTGGTGTGGCGGCTGTAGATGACTTTGCAGGAACTGCCCAGGGTGGCGAACCACGTGCAGAGGTTGGCCTGTTCCTTGGCGGAAATCAGATGGGTGACGCGCTCGCGGCGAATGATACGTCGCAGCAACACAATCGACTTGAGCATACCGATGACGCCCCGGCCGCCGCCGTTGTTGAGGGTTTGCGCACCTTCGGTGTCCGGTGTATCGCCATTGATCACGAAGAAGCTGACGCGCTGGCCGTCCTTGAGAAACTGCTCGGACAAGCGTTGCTGAACCCGCTCGACGCCGCCGCCGGATTTGAAATCCTTGAGAGTGAACAGGATGTGCATGGTCATTCCCCCACGCTGATTGCGACCTGGCGGCGGACGACCATCGCCAGCAGCTGCAAAAAGTTGCGCGGGTAATCGACGAGGTAGCGCTTGATGGTGTGTGGCTCGCGGTACATGCGATAGAACGCGCGCAAGTGCAGGCGGTTGATCAGCGCGGGGTAGTACTGCTGCGTCGCGGTCGCTTCCTGGCGAATGAAGCCGCCACAGGTGAAGGCCACGCCGCTGAAGCCGGCGCGCAGTGCGTCCTGCTCAAAACGTTCTTGCAGCCCGGCGCCGAGGCCGACGATCAGGATGTTGGCTGCGCTGCGGCAGATGTCGGCGTGAATGCATTCGGCCTGTGCCGCGTCGAAATAGCCATTGTGATAACCGGCGATGGCCAGCCGCGGATAGCGAGCCTTGATCTTGTCGACAAACAGCTCCAGTTCGGCCTGCCGGGCGCCGACGAAATACACGCGTTTGCCCTGTTGCTCGGCACCGCTGAGCACCGGGTCGGCAATCGAGGTGAAGTCGAAACTGACCCGCCCGACGCTGCGCCCGGTCACCCGGGACATGAACGCCGACATCAGCATGCCGTCGCAAAAATAGGCGACGGTGCCGGGTGTCTGGATGAAAAAGCTGCCGATGGACGCGAAGTTGATAAAGGAATACGCCTGATTGGCGTCCAGCAATTGCGGTGAGTAATGCCTGACAATTTTCAGCTTGATCATGGCCCGACTCCTTTCAGATGACGGCCTGCGTCTGGCGGCCGACCGACACGTAGGTAAAGCCGCGCTTGCTCAGGCGTTGCGGGTCGAACAGGTTGCGCCCGTCAAAAATCAGCGGTTGCCTGAGGCGCTGGCTGAGCAGGTCAAAGTCCGGTGCGCGGAACGATTGCCACTCGGTGACGATGATCAGCGCGTCGGCATTATTCAGCGCCGCTTCCTTGGTGCCCGCCAGGGTCAGGTCATCGCGCGGGCCGTAAATGCGTTGGGTTTCTTCCATGGCTTTGGGGTCGTACGCCTGGACGCTGGCGCCGGCGCGCCACAACGCCTCCATCAACACGCGGCTGGGGGCTTCGCGCATGTCGTCGGTGTTGGGCTTGAAGCTCAGGCCCCACAAGGCAAAAGTCTTGCCGTGAAGCGAGCCGCCGAAGTGGTCGAAAATCTTGCTGAACAGCGTGGTTTTCTGTTCGTTGTTGCGCGACTCGACCGCTTTGAGCACCCGGGCATCGATGTCGACGCTGGTGGCGGCGTGAATCAGCGCCTGCACATCCTTGGGGAAACACGAGCCGCCGTAGCCGAGGCCGGGGTAGATGAATTGATAGCCGATGCGCGGATCGGAGCCGATGCCGTGGCGGACCATTTCGATGTCGGCGCCGAGTTTTTCGGCGAGGATCGCCATCTCGTTCATGAAGCTGATCTTGGTCGCCAGCATGCAGTTGGCGGCGTACTTGGTCAGCTCCGCACTGCGGATGTCCATGACGATGATTTTTTCGCGGTTGCGATTGAACGGTTCGTACAGTTCCCGCATGACCTCTTCGGCGTGCGCGCTGTCGGTGCCGATGATGATCCGGTCGGGGCGCATGCAGTCTTCCACCGCGCAGCCTTCCTTGAGGAATTCCGGGTTGGACACCACGTCGAAGGTCAGCTCGCTGCGGTCGTTGTCGGCCAGCACCTGCTGAATGCGCGCCCGCACCAGGTCGCCGGTGCCGACCGGGACGGTGGATTTGTCGACGATGATCTGGTGACGGTCCATGTTCAGCGCAATGGTTTGCGCCACGCTGAGCACGTATTTGAGGTCGGCCGAGCCGTCTTCGTCCGGCGGTGTGCCAACGGCAATCAGCAACACATCGCCATGGTGCACGGCCGCCGCCAGATCGGTGCCGAACTGCAGGCGTCCGCTCTGGAAGTTGTCGCGGACCAGGCTTTTCAGGCCCGGTTCGTAAATGGGCAACGTGCCGTCCTTCAGCGCCTCGACCTTGGCCGCATCGACATCGACACAGAGCACGTTGTGCCCGACGTCTGCCAGTGCCGCGCCTTGAACAAGGCCCACATAACCAATACCGAATACGCTCACATTCATGGTGAAACCTCGGGTGTCGTTGCGACGAAGGGGCGGGGGTCAGTAGATGTTTTTCGAGAACAGCGTGAAGGGCGTCTTGATCAGGATTTTGATGTCGAGCCACAGCGACCACTGGTTGATGTAATTGAGGTCCTGGGCGACGCGCAGCTGCATTTTTTCCACGGTCTCGGTTTCGCCGCGATGCCCGGTGACCTGGGCCAGCCCGGTGATTCCCGGTTTGAGGCGATGACGGGCCATGTAGGCGCGGACTTTGCCGGTGTAATAAATGTTGTGGGTGACGGCGTGCGGGCGAGGGCCGACCAGTGCCATCTGGCCGAACAACACGTTGAACAGCTGCGGCAATTCGTCGATGGAACTGCGCCGCAGAAAGCGTCCGACCGGTGTCACGCGATTGTCTTCGCGAGTGGCCTGGCGCACTTCGCGGTCGTCGTGGACGCGCATCGAACGAAACTTCCAGACCTTGATCACTTCGCCGTTGCAGCCGTGACGGTTTTGCTTGAACAGCACCGGACCACGGGAGGTCAGCTTGATCGCTGCCGCCACCAGCAACAGCAACGGGCTGAGCAAGATAACGGCGACGGCGGCCAGGCTGCGTTCGAACAGGTCCTTGCAAAACAGGCTGGCGGGGTGCGAGCTGATCAGGCTTTCGTTGAGGTAAATCGCCGGCATCCGCTCGATTTCCGAGATCGAATGGTTGAGCAGCACCATGCTGCCGAAATCCGGAATCCACACCACGTCGACGTTCATGTCCAACAGGTCGATGTACAGCGCTTCGATGGTCGCCGCGTGCTCCATGGTCAGCACGATGTACACACGGCGCACTTCCAGGCGGGTAAGGATCTCGCGGATGCCGTCGACGTGGCCGAGCAGCGGCAGAATGCTCGGTGCCGGGCCACTGTTGTCGGCGGCGGCGATAAATCCGAGGACCAGCGCACGGTTCGGCCGGTTGAGTTTCTTCGCCAGCTCGTGTGCGGTCGGCGAGGTGCCGATGATCACCGAGCGGCGCTCGTTGCAGACCATCCGCGAATGCAGGCGAGCGAAGTAATGCAGCGGCAGAAAACTCGCGGCCTGGACCACGAACCCCATGACCGCCCAGACGATGATCACCTGGCGCGAGTAAATCGCGCTGGTCTGTGTGATGAAGGCAATGGCCGCCAGCACCGCCAGCAAGATCAGCCAGCCGGCCAGCAAGCGACCGAGCCCGACCAGCAGGCCATGACGCTTGTGGTAGACCTGCATCACGCTGTAGATCGGCACCGAACCGAGCACGGTGAGGATGATCAGGATCCGGTATTCGCTGGACAGTTCACCGACGCGCCAGAACACCAGCAGCATCAACAATGCGGTGGCCAGCGTCAGCGCACACAGCCACTGGCCCCAGAAGGTCAGGCCGCGGCGGTGCGTCATGTGAGCGGTATAGAGCGGTGTCATGGGCTTGACCTCAAGGCAGAAGGAGTGCATCGGCACTGATCGGGCAGACACGGCGTGGCTCCCGCGGGCTAATCCGTAGCTCGGCAGAGGTGAAGCAGCTTTTTGTCATGGGCAGAACGAAGTGCGGCGGCAGGCCGGGTGTCGGGGGTTACCGGGGGGCGAAGTCGTAGTTATAAAACGTCTTGGAATGGTGATAGCCATACTTGCGCGCCTTGCGCAGGTCGACCTGATTGAGCACGGTGCCGAAGGCGGGCACGTGGCTCTGTTGCAACATCGCGATACCCCGTTGCACCTGGCTGATCGGCGTGCTGTCGGCCTTGACCACATAGATCACCGCGTCCGAATGCTGCGCCAGCAACAAGGCGTCGCTGATCATCTCGGCGGGCGGTGAGTCGATGATGATGTGGCGATAGCGGGATTTCAGCGCCTCGAGCATGCGCGCCATGCGCGGCGAACTGAGCAGGTCCTGTGGCGGCGGCTGACGGGCCGGGTTGAGCGCGTCGGCGGGCGACGGCAAGCGCGGCGCGGCGAACAGATCCAGCGGTGGCGGGGTCATTTTGCCGGCCGGCAGCATGTCCAGATTGCCGACCGAGACGATGCAGTCTTCGAGTCGGGCGGTGCCGGCAATCACGTTGGCCAGCCCCGGGGCGTCGGGCGGGAAATCGAAGTTCAGCGACAGGGTCGGCTGGCGCATGTCGGCATCGATCAGCAGCACCCGTTCCAGCGAGGTCAGCGAGCTGGCGAGGTTGTTGGCAATCGTGCTTTTGCCTTCACCGGAAACGGTCGAGGTCACCAGCACCACCTGCGATGGCATCTCGCTGCTTTGCAGCATCAACCAGGTGCGCAGGTTGCGAATGGTCTCGGAGAAGCGCGGGTTGTCGTTGTCCTCGAACAGCCGCGCCAGTTGCCGGCGGGTTTTCTTGGTCACCAGCGGCACGACACTGAGCAGCGGAATGTTGAGCGTGCTTTCGATGGTCTCGTCGGTTTTGAAGGTATTGCTCAGGCTTTCGAACAGCAGGGCCAGCGCGACGCCGATCACCGCCGCGAGCAGGCCGACGATCCCGACAATCAATGTTTTACGGGGTTTGCTGGCTTCCATCGGCACAATCGCCGGGTCGACGATGCGCACCTTGGTCGAATCCATGTCGGCGGTGGCGGCGGTTTCTTTCAGGCGAGTGACGAAGGTTTCGTACAGCGCACGGGTGCTGTCGACCTCACGCTGAAACTCGCGCAATTGGAACTCCTTGCGCGCGATGTCCTGGATCTGCGCCTTGTTGCTGTTGAACGATTGGCGTATCGACGCTTCGCTGGCCGAGGCCAGCTGGTATTGCCGCTCGATCCCGGCGACCACTTGCTGCACCTGCAATTGCAGGCTGGTGGTGGCGGCGCGCAATTCCGATTGTGCGGAAATCAGGCTCGGGTGTTTCGGCCCATAGCGCCCCGACAGCTCATCGACCTTGGCCTGCGCCTTGGCTCGGTCGGCCTGGAATTGCTGGACCAGCGGGTTGCTCAGCACCGCGGGCACACTCGACAGTCGACTCAGGTCGCCGCTGCTCAGGGCCTTCGCTTGACGGTACTCGCTCTCGGCTTCAGCGCGGGTACGGCGGGCGTCGACCATGCGGCTACCGGTCATTTCCAGTTCGTTGGCGCTGATGGTGGCGACGCCTCCGACGTCGACCAGCCCTTGCTCCTCGCGATAGCCCTGGAGCTTTTTCTCGGCCTCGCGAAGATTGTTGCGCAACTCGATCAGCCGGGTGTTCATCCAGGCGGTGGTGGTCTGAGACGACTTCTCGCTGGTGTCGATCTGGCTGTCGGTGAAGCCTTGGGCCAAGGCGTTGGCCGCAGCGGCGGCGAGGTCAGGGTCCGGCAGCTCGACATCGATTTCCAGCAGTTGGCTCTTGCCGACGAACTTGATGGTGGTGTGCAGCATCAGGTTCTGTGTGACCTGGTTGAAGATGTCTTCTTCGGTCGGCGCGTCCTTCACGGGCAACAACATGCCCAACCCTGGCAGCCATTGATCGAGGTCCAGGTCCGCCAGCCACTGGCGTGGTTTGAACCAGGACGCCGGCTGCTGGCGCGGGTCGGTGATCGGGTTGGTGGTGAGGCCGAGTTTTCTCACGGCACGTTCGGCCAGGTCGCGCGATTCCAGCAGGGCCTGTTGGGTCTGCAAGTAATCGGTGGCGTTGCTGCCCGAATCCTTGACTTGCTGGAACGACATCAGCGGCGGGTTCTTATCGTTGAACAGCAACGTGGTGCTGCCGACGTATTGCGGGGTCATCGCAGAAACCGCGGCAATTGCCAGCGCACAGCTGAGCAGAACCAGCCAGCCGATGTTCCATTTCGCGCGCCAGATCACCCGCCACAGTTTGAGCAGATCAATGGTGTCCTTGTCTTCGCCGTGCTGCTGATGCAGGTGCGTTTGAAGAGGACGTTCGACGTAGGTGCTTGGGCTGTTGTCCATGATTAGAAAAAGCCTTGTGCAATGGAAATGGTGTCGCCGGGGGCAATCGTGGTGCTGCGTGTGACGTCGTCGGTAAGGGTCGAACCGCCATCGCCGCGCACGATGGTTACGCGTTTGATCGAGGCGCGCTCAGTCAGGCCACCTCCCAGGGCGATGGCTTTTTCCAGGGTCAGGCCGGGCACGAAGGGGTAGCTGCCAGGTTTCTGCACCTCGCCGTTGATGTAGAACGAGCGGTATTCGATCTGGCTCAGGCTGACTTTCGGATCGTTCAGGTAACCCTGTTTCAGCCCGTTGACGATGATCTGTTCGACTTGGTTGGGGGTGAGGCCCTTGGCGGAAATCTCGCCCAGGAACGGGTAGGAGAAGGTCCCGGCATCGTTCAGGCGGATGCGTTTGAGGCTCAAATCCGGTTCACCGTAGACGGTGATGCGCAGCACATCGCCGGCGGCCAGTTTGTATTGCGTGCCGGGGTCCGCGGCGTAGCTAGCGGGGACAAACACCAGTGTGAACAGCACGCCAAGCGTAAGTGTGTTCATGTCGAAACCCTCTTAAAGGCTGACGTTGAAACTGAGCGAGAAAACGTTGCGGGTGAAACTTTCGTTGTCGGCATCCGAGTCGTTGTCGCGGTAGCGATAGCCGAGTTCGATGTCTACCCACCGGCGCATCGCGTACACCACCGCCAGGCTGTAGTCCTGAAGGTTGTCGGTGCGGCTCTGGCCTTCGTAGACATATCGACCCACCCCGGCCTTTGCCACGGTGCTGATGCGTTCGGTCCAGCCGTGGCGCCAACCGACCTGAGTGAACGTCGACTTCACGGCATCGGCGCCGTCGTCACCCTCGGCCAGGGCTTGGCGGGCGAGGAAGGTAAACGTCGAATAGGTGCGCGGTTGCCATTGCAGATCGACTTGCCAGGTGGGGTTGTCGAGGTCTTTGGATTGGCTGTTGTCGAAGTCTTTTTTCTCATACCCGACGCGGACTTTACCGGTGGTCCTGGCGGTGAAATCCCAGACGGCGCCGGCCAGCACCGCGTTGGATTTGCTGCTGCGGGTGCTGTCGGATTGCAGGTAGTCGAAGTTGGTGTGGTCGTATTCCAGCAAGCCGCGGGTGTTGCTGCCGATGCGGTGATACCAGGTGCTGGTCACGCCAGTGGTATTACGTTCTTTGTCATCGTTGACGCCGTCGGCATTGTCGTAGCGCAGCTCGGCGTAATTGGCGCCGAAGTCGATCTGGTTGTCAGCGCTCTTGGCGCCGTACGTGTACAAGCCGCCCACCCGTTTGTTGTTGAGCTTGTCATTCTCGCCTTCGACCGCCGTCGACGCCGTTTGCTGCCATTTGCGGTATTCGGCTTCAAGTGTCAGGCGGTGGCGATCAGTGAACTCCATCACGCTGTCGGCCCGAACACGTTCGGCGGTGTTCGAGGCATCCGTTTCGTCGTGGTAAATGTAACGAGTCGGCTGCCAAATTAACCGGGTGGCGCTGTTGCGGTCTTCGGCCTTGAGTTCGAAAGAGGGCGCCAGTTTGGTGATCATTGAAGACTGTTTGTTGTTCTCCAACTCCCGGAAGTTGTCGTCGTAACTTTCTGATAACAGGAAAGTGGGAGTGAAGTCGAAGCCATAAACATCAATGGCTTGCGGTTGAATACTCCAGGCCATTGTGGGATACAGCGAGGCCATGATCAGTGCAACAGGGCAGCGTGAGTTCAAGGCCATGTTATAGCTCCTGAGGAAAAGCATATAAGGCGTGTGATCAGTTATTGAGATGTAATGAAGGCTGCTGACGTTCGAGAGCGTTCAAGGGGACGCAGACAGGCTGTTCGCGGTTAAGGAATTGCAGCAGGATCATTACCCGTTCGGCACCTTGCGGAGCAATGAATACGCCCTCCAGCGGTGACAATGGGCCGCGAATGATCTGTAAGTGTTCGCCGGGTTTCAGCGCTTCATCAACGGTCGGCTCCGAGGCTTCGCAACAGCGCGCACGCAAGTGCTCGATGACGTGTTCGGCCACCGTGGCAGGACCATGATTGAATTCGACAATACGACTGACGCCACGGGTAGAACGGATGGGCGCCCAATTGTCTTGACGGCTGAGTTGGATAAACAAATACCCGGGGAACAACGATTCCAGCACCCGCTGTCGTCTCCCGCGAATGACGCGGTCGCTTGAAAGTTGCGGGTGGAAGATCTGGTAGTTCTGTTGAATCAGGTTGAGGTGAGCCCGTTCATCCTGACGTGGCTTGCATTGCAGAAGGTACCAATTAGACCGTTCGGAGCTGAGTGCTGACATGCTGGTAAACTCTGAGAGTAGAAGTTTAGTCAGGCAGTGGCTCTAGTGAGGCCCAAGTAGTGTCAAGCAGCAGATATCTAGTTTTTATAGAGGTGTGTATCAGAAATGAATCACAAAGCGCTTCATCAGAGGGCGCGGCATTACCTGATGTCGCTATACGGTGCAATAAAACCGGAATAAGGGGCTGACACTTTACTGAAGACAAAGCTACCGCACTGTCTGCACGTCAGACCCATAAACAAGAACTTCAGTAGTTGTCCCAGGAACACAGACCAGCGAGAAAAACTGCACTCGTGTCTTGTTCAAATAGACCGGTGTAGTTATCGGCCAGTCTTTGCAACCTGTCAAACGTTCCTTGTCAAAAAACACGCCATTTATCCATTGGTCGATTTGCTGTTACTCAACTGACTGTTTTAAAAGATTAATTTTTTTCCGTCGAACGGTTTAAACTTTTTTCTACCTTTATAGTCACGGTGGTTGTAATAAGTCGGTAGCGCATTTCCCCCATTGTCGGTGTGCTTTTTAAATCTGGATTCGCTGAATGGGCGGGTCTATAACTAAGCGCTCATTGGCTTAACAATGGGGCAAGGCACTATGACCGTTCTTGTGACTGGCGCAGCGGGTTTCATCGGGTATCACACGGTCCAGCGTTTGTGCCTGCAAGGCCATGAAGTAATTGGCCTTGATAACCTCAACAATTACTACAGCGTTGAACTCAAGCAGGCGCGGCTCAATGAATTGGACTCGTTACCGGGCTTTCGTTTTCTGCCGCTGGATATCGTCGATAAACAGGCCTTGATGGCCTTGTTCAACATGTCCGGATTCACCGAAGTGGTGCACTTGGCGGCGCAGGCCGGTGTTCGCTATTCGCTGGACAACCCGGACGCGTACGCGCAATCGAATCTGGTGGGATTTCTTAACGTCCTGGAAGCCTGTCGGCGCCATCCACCCACGCATTTGATCTACGCATCGAGCAGCTCGGTGTACGGCGCCAACAGCAAGTTGCCGTTCAGCGTCGACGATGCGGTCGAGCATCCGGTGTCGCTGTATGCCGCGACCAAGCGCGCCAACGAACTGCTCGCGCACAGCTATTGCCATCTCTACGGTCTGAAGGCCAGCGGCTTGCGTTTTTTTACCGTATACGGGCCTTGGGGCCGGCCCGACATGGCGCTGTTCAAGTTCACCGAGGCGATGCTCAAAGGCGAGCCGGTCGATATCTACAACCACGGGCAGATGGCGCGGGATTTCACTTACATCGACGACATCGTCGAAGGCATCGTCCGCTTGTTGCCCAAGCCACCGGTACCGGACAAGGAGGGTGCCGGCGTCAATCGACTCTTCAACATCGGGCGTGGCCTGCCGATGCCATTGCTGGATTTCGTGGACTGCCTGGAAGCGGCGTTGGGCCTCAAGGCCCGGCGCAACTTCCTGCCCATGCAAACCGGTGATGTGGTGCAGACCTGGGCCGATGTGTCAGCACTCGCCGACTGGGTCGGTTTTGCCCCCGGCGTGTCGGTTGAAACCGGCGTGGCGCGCTTTGTCGCGTGGTATCGGGGCTTTTACCAGGTGTGATCAGCTCAACACACAACCGGGGCCAGTCAAGGTGCCTGCCTTGAGGTGGTCAGCCGCCGGTCATGTTCATGAAGCGCACCACCTGAACGTCGTCGTTCACTTCAAAATTGTGCTGGTAGGGTTTGAGCTTCATCGCCTCGATGATCGCGCTGTCCAGGCGCTCGGGGTGCCCTGGATGGCCACGCAGCACGGCTTTCAGATCCACCGAATGCTCGTTGCCCAGGCACAGCAGCAAACGCCCTTCGACGGTCAGCCGCACGCGATTGCAGGTGCCGCAAAAGTTGTGACTGTGCGGCGAAATAAACCCCAGGCGAATGTTCGGCGCCTGCGCCAGGCGCCAGTAGCGCGACGGGCCTTGGGTCGACTCGGCGGACTCGATCAAGGTGTAGCGTTCGGCGATCCGCTCGCGTACCTGTGCACTGGAGTAGTGCGACTCGGCGCGGCTGTGTTCACGGATGCTGCCCAGGGGCATTTCTTCGATGAACGAGAGGTCGAGCTGGCGGTCGATGGCGAAGCTGACGAGGTCGTTGATCTCGTGGTCGTTGCGACCTTTCATCACCACGCAATTGAGCTTGGTGTGACTGAAACCGGCGTTGTTCGCGGCGTCGATGCCGTTGATGACCTGCGCCAGATCACCGGTGCGGGTCATCTCCCGAAAGCGTTGCGGGTTCAGGCTGTCGAGGCTGATGTTGAGCCGTTTGACCCCGGCCTCAAACAGCGGAGCGGCGAGCTTGCCGAGCTGCGAACCGTTGGTGGTCATGCACAACTCGCGCAGGCCGGGCAGGGCGGCGATCTGCTGGCACAGCTGCACCACGCCGGGCCGGATCAGCGGTTCGCCGCCGGTGAGGCGAATCTTGCGCGTGCCCAGCGCGACGAAGCGTTCGGCCAGTTGCAAGATTTCTTCGAGGCTCAGGATGCGTTGGCGCGGCAGAAACTGCATGTCTTCGGCCATGCAGTACACGCAGCGAAAATCGCAGCGGTCGGTGACCGACATCCGCAGGTAATCCACGCGCCTGGAAAAGCCGTCGATCAACACTCGTTCTGACATCACAGCCTCGGTAGGCGAACCTGGTCGAGGGGACCGGTGCACGTTGAATGAGTTTTCCGCGATTAACGGGTTGAGTGGCCGAAGGCTAAGAGTTGGCGGGCGATTCGTCCAATCACTGTTGATGACCGGGTGATCGACGCGCTCTATGAAGTTGCGGCGCTCATATTCCGGCGCCGATTAATTTGAGGTAGTCGGGGCTGTCGGAAACGGAGTTGTGGCCCACGTCCGGGATGACTTTGAGCGTGGCTACGCCATGGGCGAAATGGCGGTAGAGCTGCAGGGTGCTCGCGGGGGGAATGACGTCATCGTGCTGCGCCGCAATGAGCAGTGTGGGCACTGAGATGTGTGGGGCGTAGCGCCAGGATTCAAAGCGGTCTTGCAGCAGCCACTTCACCGGGAACCATCGAAACTGCCGCGCCGCGAGCCCTTCAAGGCTGTCATAGGGCGTGATCAATACCAGGCGCGCGGCCGGGCGCTGACTGGCAAGGCGCACGGCGACGCCCGAGCCGAGGCTGCGCCCGACCACGGCGATGTGCGGATGGGTGTCGTAAACCTTGTCGAACAAGGTCAAGGCATCGCGGGCAATCGCCTCTTCGGAGGGCGAGCCGGAGCTGCCGCCGAAGCCTGGGTAATGCATCAGGTAAATCGCGTAATCCGGGAACGCCTGCGAAAAGTCGGGCAGGTTGCGCGAAACATCTTCGGCGTTGCCGCCAAAATAAATCAACGCGTTCGGCCCGGCGTGCTGCCGCATGGAGACCAGCACCTGGGCGTCGTCAACGCTCAGGGTCAGCACTGAATCGGCCGAACTCGCGGCACGTGGCTGCGGGTGATAGATCAGCGCCCGCTGGAACACGAACAACGCCGCACACAGCGTCAGGTACAACGCGACGAGGATGACGACGATGAGCATCAAGGTTCGCGGCATTCGGCTAACTTTAGTGGGCGGCATGGACAGCTCGGCGCCAGACAGGGCGATCGCTTGCTCGAAAGCAGAGTCTAGTTCATCGCTGCCGTGGCGCGGATGATGGTCGTGGCGCGGCAGACCCCGCGCGCAAAATGAAACATCACCGCAGTGTAAGGTCCCAACCATGAGCCACACTGATGCGTACACGCGAAGACAATTACTCAAGCTGGCTGCCGGTGCTTCGGCGGTCCTCACCTTCGACCGGGCGTTTGCTGCAACCGCGCTGTCGCAGGGAACAGGAGGCAAGACCATGCTGACCCGGCCCATTCCTTCGAGCTCCGAGCCGCTGCCTATTGTCGGGTTGGGCACTTATCGCGGGTTCGATGTCGAGCCTTCAAGCCCGGCGTACAAGCTTTTGCCTGCGGTGCTGCGCGCCTTGTTCGAGAAGGGTGGGACGGTGATCGACAGCTCGCCCATGTATGGCCGTGCCGAACAGACCACTGGCGAATTGCTGTCGATCCATGAGCCGCGGTCGCCGGCGTTTCTGGCGACCAAGGTCTGGACCCGTGGCCGCGAGGAGGGCATTGCGCAGATGGAGCGGTCGTTCGCGCTGTTGCAGACCGACCGCATCGACCTGATGCAGATTCACAACCTGCTGGACTGGCAAACCCACTTGCCGACGTTGCGTGAATGGAAGGAAGCGGGGCGAATTCGTTACATCGGCATCACCCATTACACCGCGTCGGCCTATGACGAGGTGGAAGCGGTGCTCAAGACCGAGGCGCTGGACTTTTTTACAGATCAACTATGCGCTGGACGACCGTGGCGTCGAGAAACGCCTCTTGCCGTTGTGTCGCGAGCGCGGTGTCGCGGTGATCTGCAATCGGCCGTTTGGCGGTGGGAACCTGTTCGCCCGCTTGAAGGACAAACCATTGCCGCGCTGGGCCGCCGATGTGCAGGTCAACAGCTGGCCGCAAATGGCCCTGAAATTTCTGCTGACGCATTCGGCGGTGACCTGCGTGATTCCGGGCACCGGCAACCCGCGTTACATGGCGGATAACGCCGGCGCCGGTTTCGGGCCGATGCTGACCAACGCCCAGCGTGAGCAGTTGATCGATATCGTCGGCTAGGATTGGGCGCCAGCGCCTTCCAGATGCTTGATGCGATCAGCGGCGGTCGAGCCACACGGTCTGCGCGTTGCAGAACTCGCGTACGCCGAAGTGCGACAACTCGCGGCCAAAACCGCTTTTCTTCACTCCGCCGAAGGTCACGCGCGGGTCGCTGGCGCTGTAGCCGTTGATGAACACACCACCGGTTTCCAGTTCGCCCGCCATTTGCCGGGCGAGTTCGAGGTTGCCGGTGTAGATCGTGGCGGTGAGGCCGAACTCGCTGTCATTCGCCAGCTGTAGCGCGTGGGCGGCGTCGCGGGCGGTGATGATCGAGGCGACCGGGCCGAACAGTTCCTGTTTGAAGGAGGTCATCTGGTCGGTGACATTGGCAAAAATCGTCGGCTCGTAGAAGTTGCCCGGGCCTTCAGCCTTGTGGCCGCCCAGCAACAACGTCGCGCCTTCTTCCAGGGTGTCGCGCACCTGTTGATCCAGTTCGTCGCGCAGATCGAAGCGCGCCATCGGGCCGATGTAGGTCGCGCCGGACAGTGGATCGCCGACCACCAGTTGGCGTGTCGCTGCGACGAATTTTTCGGTGAATTGCGCGACGATGCCTTGCTCGACGATCAAGCGTTTAGCCGCTGCGCAGACCTGCCCGGTGTTCTGATAACGACCGATGACGGCGGCTTTGACCGCGTCGTCGAGGTCGGCATCATTGAGCACGATGAACGGGTCGGAACCGCCCAGCTCCAGCACGCACTTCTTCAATGCAGCACCGGCCTGCGCGCCGATGGCCATGCCGGCGCGGACGCTGCCGGTCAGGGTCACGGCGGCGATGCGAGGGTCTTTGATTGCGCTCGACACGCCGTCGGGAGTGACGTTGATCACTTCAAACACGCCTTGCGGGAAGTCGGCTTGCTTGAATGCTTCGAGCAGCAGGTAGGCGCTGCCCATCACGTTCGGCGCATGCTTGAGCACGTAGGTATTGCCGGCGATCAGCGCTGGAACGGCGCCGCGCAGCACCTGCCAGATCGGGAAGTTCCACGGCATCACCGCCAGAATCGGCCCGAGCGGGCGGTATTCGATCTGCGCCTTGCCGCCTTCGACCAGGGTCGGTTCGGCGCTGAGCATGGCCGGGCCATGTTCGGCATACCACTCGCACAGCTGCGCGCATTTTTCGATTTCGCCACGGGCCTGGGTGATCGGCTTGCCCATTTCCAGGGTGATCATGTTGGCCATGGTTGCCGCGTTGGCGCGCAAGGCTTGCGCCAGACCGATTAGCAATTGCGCGCGTTGCGCCACCGGTTTGCTGCGCCACACACGGAACCCGGAGGCCGCCCGCGACAGGGCCGAGTCCAGCGCCGCAGCGGATTCGAACGGGTAGTGGGCGATCTGCTGGCCAGTGGCGGGGTTGATCGAAATGGCGTGGGTGAGGCTGGAAACGTCAGTCATGGCACCGTCCTGCTCGGGTGGGAATGCGCTGAAGATTACGGTGGCATTGGTTTTATGGAAACTGAATAATACTGAGCGCATCGTTCACGTTTGGAGAATGACTTGGATCTGATTCAACTGGAAATCTTCAAAGCCGTCGCCGAGCACGGCAGCATCAGCGTGGCGGCTCAGCACATCCACCGGGTGCCGTCGAACCTGACCACGCGGATCAAGCAACTGGAACTGGACCTGGGCGTCGACCTGTTTATCCGTGAGAAAAGCCGCCTGCGCCTGTCGCCGGCCGGTTGGAGTTTTCTCGATTACGCCCGGCGCATTCTCGACCTGGTCCAGGAGGCCCGCGCCACGGTGGCCGGTGAAGAGCCGCAAGGCTCGTTCCCGCTCGGCTCGCTGGAAAGCACAGCGGCGGTGCGCATCCCCGGCCTGTTGGCGGCCTACAACCAGAAACACGCCAAGGTTGAACTTGACCTGTCCACCGGGCCCTCCGGCACGATGATCGACGGCGTCCTGTCCGGGCGCCTCGCTGCCGCCTTCGTCGATGGTCCGGTGCTGCACCCGGCGCTGGAAGGCGTGCCGGTGTTCGAAGAAGAAATGGTGCTGATCGCGCCGCTGCACCATGCGCCGATCGATCGCGCCAAGGACGTCAACGGCGAAAACATCTACGCCTTCCGCTCCAATTGCTCCTATCGGCATCACTTCGAAAGCTGGTTCGCCAACGATGCGGCGGTGCCCGGCAAGATCTTCGAGATGGAGTCCTACCACGGCATGCTGGCCTGCGTCAGCGCCGGTGCCGGCCTGGCGCTGATGCCGCGCAGCATGCTCGAAAGCATGCCGGGCTGCGCCACGGTCAGCGTCTGGCCGTTAACGCAATCCTTCCGCTATTTGTGCACCTGGTTGGTGTGGCGCAGGGGCACGGTGTCGCAGAGCCTGACCATGTTTGTGCGTTTGCTGGAAGAGCGCGGCGTGGTGCAGCCGACCGCTTGAGTCTTGGACAAACACAAAAAACCTGTGGGAGCGGGCTTGCTCGCGAAAGCGGTGGGTCAGCTAAGGAATAGATGCTGACCCACCGCTTTCGCGAGCAAGCCCGCTCCCACAGGGGAGGTTATTCATACTCGCTTCAATCGCCGTGTCGCTCGGTCTGCCCGGCAAACCATTGCATGACCTGCGCACATTCCGGATGCGACGCCGCCGAAGGTTGCAGGCATAGCGAATAAATCCCGCGAGTCTTCAACGGCTGCCCGAACGGCACGACGAGCACGCCGCGATCAATCGATTCCTGCGCCAGGGTCAAGTCGGTCACCGCCACCCCGAGCCCACGCGCGGCGGCATCCAGCGCCAGTTCATCGAGGTTGAAGGGGATATGCCGGTAGTCCTCAAGCGGCTTGCCGTTGTTGGCGGCCAGCCATTCGCTCCAGGCTTGCCGGTCGGCGGAACGATGCAGCAGCGCGAATCGCCGCAAGTCGCCAACCGATGCCAGCGGCCGGTCGGTACTGGCCAGGCCGGGCGCGCACACCGGCACCAGCGCTTCTTCGAACAGGGTCAGGCAAGCGGGGTCGCTGGACGGTTCCGGCAGATAAAGAATGTAGGCGTCGCTGTCACTGGCCGGCTCGACGACCTCGGTGGCAACCGTTTCGATCGACAGGGAAATGTCCGGGTGCGCGCGATAGAAATCGCTCAGTTTCGGCAACAACCAACGCACCGCCAGCGACACATGCATGCGGATGCGGAACGGGCGCTTTTGCGGTGACAGCCGATCCTCCAGGGCTTTCAGTTGCGCAAGGATGCTGCGTGCGCTGGCCGACACCTGTTCGCCTTCCGGCGTCAGCCGGATGCTGCGGCTGCTGCGGATAAACAGTGGCACACCGAAATGACTTTCCAGTTGTTGAATCTGCCGGCTGACCGCGCTTTGGGTCAGGCAGAGCTTTTGCGCAGCTTGCGTGAAACTGCCCGCATCAGCGACTTCAACCAGGGCCTGCATCGCTTGCAGGGATGGGACGTGACGAATTTTATCCATGCGTTTTATGAATGGCTCGATGATTTTATAACGTTGGTTGTAGCACCTGAGAGCTAATAGATTCTAGTGCACGCGGCCATCATCACTCATCGCCTATGCGATGAGTGCATGCGAGGCCGGCAGAACAAGAGAACAGGTGACGCATGAAAAATGAATGTGGCTGGATCGCGCAAGCAGGGAGCGCGCCCTCGCGTGATCGTCTCAAGGGCTCGCAAAAAGCCGATTGGCTGGTGATCGGTGCCGGCATCACCGGCCTGAGCGCCGCCCATGCGCTGGCGCAATTGCACCCGCAGGCGCGCATTGTGGTGGTGGATCGGCAACGTGCGGCGCAGGGTGCTTCGGCGCGCAATTCCGGTTTTGTGGTGGCCCACGAACACCCAGGCAGTGAAGAATTGATCGGCAGTCCGGGGTTCGCCGGGTTCGAAGTGGACACTTCGATTTCCCGTGCCGCCAGTGCCGAAGTGCGGACGATGATTGCCCGTCACGGCATCGACTGCGACTGGCGTGATGCCGGTTATTTCTTCGCGGTCAACGATCCCGGCAAGCTGACCCATGTCGACGCCAAGTTGCAAACACTCAGTGCCTTGGGCGCAACCGCCGAGTTTCTGGAAGGCGAGGCGCTGATGCAAAAGCTTGGCACCCGGCACTACCGCGCCGCGATCTGGTGCGGCAGAGGCAACGCGTTGCTGCAACCGGCGAAGTACGTCAAAGGCTTGCTGGAAGCGCTGCCGGAGTCGGTGATCGTCTACGAAAACACCGACATCATCGGCCTCGAACGTCTGGGCAAAGGCCGTCTGCGTGCCAACGGCATCGAGGGCAGCATCGAGGCGAAACAGGTGTTGGTCTGCCTCAACGCCTTTGTGCCGCGCGCCGGCATTCAGGACAGCGGCACCTTTGCCATGGAACTCAGCGCCAGCCTCACCCGGCCGCTGAGCGATGAGGAATTTCGCAACATCGGCAGTCCCGAGCCCTGGGGCGTGCTGTCGCCCCGGCCATTGGGCGCCACGGTGCGGTTGACGCCGGATCGTCGGGTGATGATCCGCAACACCGCCGAATACCGTTCGCGGGACTTGTCCGGCAGTGAACTGCGCGTTCGGCGCCAACACCATGTGCTCGGGTTGCAGCGGCGCTTCGCGTGGCTGACCGAGCAGGACATCGAACACACCTGGACCGGACATTTGAGCGCCTCGCGCTCCGGGCAAGCGTATTTTTCCAGGGTGGAAGAGGGCGTGTACGCCGTGGCCGGTTGCAACGGTTCGGGGGTGGCGCGCGGCACCCTGTGGGGCCGATTGCTCGCCGAACTGGCGTCGGGGATTGGCTCGCCGATGCTCGATTCGGTGATGCGTCGAGCCCAGCCCGGCTGGCTCCCGCCGCGCCCGTTGCTCGACATCGGCGCCTTCGTACGGATGCGCGTCGAGGCCGTGCGGGCCAGGACAGAAATCTAGATTCCGGTTATCACAGAACAACAAAAAGGTGATTCAACATGCAGCTCAACACGCTTTCCCTGATGCTCGCGCTCACGGCGATTTCGACGGTCGGCCAGGCGGCCGAAACGGTCAACATTTCCAACTGGAACGGCTACATCGCAGACGACACGCTGACTAATTTCACCCAGGAAACCGGGATCAAGGCGACGTACGACATCCACGACAGCAACGAAGTCCTGGAATCCAAACTGATGACCGGCAACACCGGTTACGACGTGGTCAGCCCCTCGAACCATTTTCTGTCGCGATTGATCAAGGCCGGGGCGATCCAGAAGCTGGACAAGAGCCAGTTGCCCAACTGGAAGAACCTTGATCCGGCGTTAATGAAAAAGCTCGAGGTCATTGACCCGGGCAATCAGTACGGCTATCCCTACATGTGGGGCACCGCCGGCATTGGTTACAACGTCGAGAAGATCAAGGCGATCTTTGGCACCACCGACGTTACGCATTCGTGGAAGCTGATGTTTGATGAAGCCAACATCAAGAAGCTCAGCGAATGCGGGGTGGCGATCATCGACAACCCGACGCAGATCCTGCCGATCACCCTCAATTACCTGGGCCTGCCGCCGCACAGCCACGAGCCGGCGGACTACAAACAAGCCGAACAGGCGTTGCTCAAGATCCGGCCTTACATCCAGTACTTTCACGCGTCCAAGTACATCAGCGACCTGGCCAACGGCAACATCTGCGCAGTGATCGGTTTCAACGGCGACGTGGTGCAAGCGGCAGCGAGTGCCAAGGAAGCGAAGAATGGCATCGAGATCGCTTACTCGATTCCGGACGAAGGCTCGACGTTATGGATGGACATGGTGGTCATGCCCAAAAGCGCGCCGCACGAGAAGAACGGCTACGCCTACATGAATTACCTGTTGAAACCGGACGTGATCGCCAACATCAGCAACAGCATCCACTACGCCAATCCGAACCTGGCGGCGGATGCGCTGGTCAATCCGCAGGTGAAACAGGATCTGGCGATTTACCCGCCGAAAAGCGTGATGGACAAGTTGTTCACGGTCGAGGACTTGCCCGCCGCGATTGCACGGTTGAGCACGCGGCTGTGGACCAAGTTGAAAACCAATACCTGATTGAATCAAGCAATCGCCGGGTTCCGTCGCTGGAGCCCGGGGATGTTGGCGTCATGCGCGTTTCGGCAGTTTCCAGTTCGGCCGAATGAAGTGGCAGGTGTAACCGTTGGGCAAACGCTCGAGGTAATCCTGATGCTCAGGCTCCGCTTCCCAGAACGGGCCGGCGGCGACGATCTCGGTCACGACCCGGCCGGGCCACAGTTTCGAAGCGTCGACATCCGCGGCGGTGTCCTCGGCGACGGCTTGCTGTTCTTCATTCAGATAGAAAATCGCCGAGCGGTAGCTGAGGCCGATGTCGTTGCCCTGTCGATTAGCGGTCGACGGGTCGTGAATCTGAAAGAAGAACTCGAGGATCTGCCGGTAGCTGGTGAGGCTCGGGTCGAACACAATCTCGATCGCCTCGGCGTGGGTGCCGTGGTTGCGGTACGTGGCGTGGGGCACATCACCGCCGGAGTAACCGACGCGTGTCGACAGCACGCCTTTCTGTTTCCTGATCAAATCCTGCATGCCCCAGAAGCAGCCGCCGGCCAGAATCGCGGTTTCAGTGTGCGTGGTCATCGCTTACTCCTCTGTTTCATTGATTTGATCAGGTGGTCGCCGAACGCAACGTTGTGCGGTTACCCGTCGAATTCAAGGGAAAAAGCGAGCGCGGCGACGAATGGCAAGACGCGTAACCCACCGCGCGACACGAAAAAGCCCGCACAGGGCGGGCTTTGAAATCGAGTAGGTGGCCAGCGCTGGTCTCTGGCTTACAAGGTTTATCAGGCCTCTGACAGAACAGTTTTGTGCTGTCCTGCTTCACACGGCATAAGGGCTGGATCCCAGCGCGGGGATCTTTCTAACCGTGTACCCTCAGGAGCGCGCCCCACGCCTCCTCGCTATCCTCTTGCGCATCAGTCTGCGTCTTCACCTACACCTTTGAGCCTAGCAAAGCCTGCCAGTGTCGGGCCGGGGTTTTTAGACTGATTTCATCCTTGGCAAACGGCTGAAGGATGGAAAAGCGCTATCGGACCTGCCGGCTTGTATTCGGGTGTATCTGGCGCCCTTCAAGCCAACTTCGCATACAAATCCCCACTGTCCTCGACACCTGCCTGATACACGCAATCCGCGTAATGCAGTCACCGCCTTCGCGGCCAACTTCGTGCGGTTCTACCGCGCACTGACTGGAGCATTGCGATGTCCCGTTTCAATCCCCGCAACACCACTGGCCTGCTCGGCATCACCCTGGCGGCGCTCATAGCATTCGGCGCCGTGGCGCAGGCTCAAGAGGCCGTCAACCCGGCGAAAAACTGGCAGGCCGGGTTGCATCGAACCGACCTGGTGCGCCAGGAGCTTGATGTGGCCAAGGGTGAGGTGATTCAGGTGCGAGTCGATTTCGACGCGGGCGTTGCGTCGCCCAAACATTCCCATCCGGGCGTGGAGGTCGCCTATGTGATCTCGGGCACGTTTGAGTATCAGCTCGAAGGCCGGGCAGCGGTCACCTTGAACGCTGGCGACTCGCTGTACATCCCGGCAGGCACGGCGCATGTGGCGAAAAACATTGGTGACGGTAAGGGCTCGGAACTGGCGACCTACATCGTCAATAAGGATTCACCGCTGGTGGTGCTGGAGAAATAGACCGATGTGCGCCCGGTGCGTTGTACCGGGCGCCAAGGCGAAACGGCGGTTCAGACGGTGCCGTCTCCCGGCCAACCTGCCCGACGCAACGCCTTGTGCAGTGTCGTGGCGTCCAGGCCCGGCACGGTGTGGCCGTTGCCTTCAGTCGTTTCGGCAGCCAGCAGGGCGTTGATGATCGCTTCTTCCACGGCTTCAGTGGCCGCCAGGAACAACTCGCTGATGTGATCGTTGTTGACCATGCGCAGGTTGTTGCACGTGGGCGCACCTTTGCCTTCATAAGCGGCTGGCGGCACGTGGTCGTTGCCAGTGGAGAAGGCGATGAAAATGTCACCGCTGTGGTCTTCGTTGCCGCCGCCGGTGCGCGCCAGTCCGAGGCTGGCGCGCTGTGCAAGGCGGGTGCATTGGTGCGGCAGCAACGGTGCGTCGGTGGCGAGGCACACCACGATCGAACCCATCCCCGGGTAAGGCAGCGAGGCTCTGAGGAAAGGTGAATCGGCCTGTTCCATGTAACGCCCGACCGGGTAGCCATCGACGCGCAGTTCGTTGCGGATACCGTGATTGGCCTGGACGATGGCGCCGACGGTCCATCCGCCCTGTGCCTTGCTCAGGAGACGCGAGGATGTGCCGATGCCGCCTTTGAACTCGTGACAAATCATCCCGCTACCACCTCCCACCGCGCCTTCCTTCACCGGTCCGCCCACGGCGTTGCGCTGGGCCTGGGCGACGTGTTCGGGTTTGACGTGGAAGCCGTTGATGTCGCTGAGCAGGCCGTCGAACGTCTCCAGCACCACCGGCATGTTCCAGTAAAGCCGACCGTCATCGGGCTGGGACTCACGGTCCAGCGCAATCAGCGCATCGCGCACCACACCCAGGCTGTGGGTGTTGGTGAACGCGATAGGGCTGGTGAGCAAGCCGGCTTCGCGAATCCACTCCAGTCCTGTGGCGTCGCCGTTGCCATTGAGTACATGGACACCGGCAAAACACGGTTGCTGGTTGGTCGAGCCGGCACGCGGCTCGATCAGGGTGACGCCGGTGTAAATGTCGCGGCCACTGGCGCTGCGTCCGCGCACGTCGCTGTGGCCGACGCGTACGCCAGGGACATCAGTGATGGCGTTGAGGGGGCCAGGTTGCAGTTGGCCGAACGAGATGTTCAGGTCGCGGGCACGTGGTTTCATCGTTTCTCTCATTTTCAAGGTGTGACAGAAAAAAGGGGGCGTGAGCAATCTGTGCTCAAGCGCTCGGACCAGGGGTCATTGGCCGTTTTTGACCTTGCTCCAGATCCGTGTGCGCACGCGTTCAGTGGCCGGCGGCAGGGGCTGAAGCGTGAACAACGTGGCCATGGCTTCGGCGGGCGGGTACACCGCCGGGTTGTTACGGGTCGCTTCGGCCACCAGCGCGGTGGCGCTGCGATTGCCGTTGGGGTAGGACAGGTGATCGCTGACCGGGGCAATGACTTCGGGACGCATCAGGTAGTCGATGAACGCCATGCCTTGCGCCGGGTTGGGTGCATCCTTGAGCAATACCAGCGTGTCGAACCAGACCGGAGCACCTTCCTTGGGCAGGCTGTAGGCGATCTTCACGCCGTTGTTCGCCTGCTCGGCGTTGGTCTTGGCTTCAAGCATCGCGCCAGACCAGCCCACGGCAACGCAAATATTGCCGTTGGCCAGGTCGCTGATGAATTTTGACGAGTTGAAGTAGGTAATGTGCGGACGCAACTTGAGCAGCAACGCTTCAGCTTTTTTGTAGTCCTCAGGGTTGGTGCTGTTGGGTGGCAAGCCCAGGTAGTGCAGGGCGACCGGAAGCATTTCCGAGGGCGAGTCGAGCATCGCCACGCCGCACTCACCGAGTTTGGCAAGGTTCTCCTCTTTGAACACCAGGTCCCAGGAGTCCACCGGCGCCTTGTCGCCCAGCGCGGCCCGGACCTTGTCGATGTTGTAGCCGATGCCATTGGTGCCCCACAGATACGGCACGGCGTATTGATTGCCCGGATCGTTGTTTGCCAGTTTCGCCAGCAGATCGCTGTCCATGTTCTTGAAGTCCGGCATTTGCGCACGCGGCAACGGCGCCAGCGCTCCGGCCTTGATCAGGGTCGGCAGGCTGAAGTTGCTGGCGACCACCACGTCGTAGCCACTGCGACTGGTCAGCAGTTTCCCTTCAAGCACTTCGGCGCTGTCGAAGGTGTCGTAGACCGGCTCGATCCCGGTGTCGCGCTTGAAATCGTGCAGCGTGTCGGGGCCGATGTAGTCGTACCAGTTGTAGACATGAACCGTCGGCCCCTCAGCGGCGATGGCCGTCAACGAAACACACAAACAGGCGCTCAGTGCGAGATTGATCTGTGGAAGGGGACGACTCATGATGCGGCACTCCTGGCCTGCTGCAGGCCGGTGATGAACAAGTGCTTGCAGCGTATCGGCAGGCGGGGAACTCACCCATTCCCATCATGGGTTACTCGAAAGGGGTAGTGCGTGGACGCGTTGTTGAAAGAGTTGCCGGTACACCAGGGGCTGGCGCGGGTATTTGGCGCGTTGGGCCAGGACGGTTTCTGGCGCGCGCTAGTCGACACCCTGCGGTTGCTGGTGCCGCTGGACAACGCGTTGGTGGCGGTGATGCGCGCCGGGCGCGTGCCGCAGCTGTTGATCGATTTCGACTCGAAAGGGGGCGCCACCGAGCACGAAGAACTGGCCGACTACAGCGCCGGCATGTACCTGCTCGATCCGTTTTATCAAGCGGCATGCGCGGGTATTGCCAGTGGCCTGCACAGCCTGGAATCAGTCGCCCCGGACCAGTTCCAGCACAGCGAGTACTACCAGAGTTACTTCAGTTCGGTGGTCGGTGTCGATGAGTTGCAGTTCATGGTCAACACTGACGGCGCCGTGCTCGGTTTGTCGTTGGGGCGCTCGACACGCTTTACCCCGCAAGAGCAGGGCCGCTTGCTGTGCGTGCGCGATTGGGTGCTGGCGGCGATTCAGCGTCACCAGCAATTGATGCCGGTAGAAGGCCCGGTGGTCGAGTCAGTGGCCGGCGATCTCGCGAACTTGCTGGATCGCTTCGACGCACGCTTGTCGGCGCGGGAGATCGAAACGGCGCGCCTGATTCTTCAGGGTTTCTCCAGCAAGGCGATTGCCCAACAGATGGGCATTTCGCCGGAAACGGTGAAGGTGCATCGGCGCAACCTCTATCACAAGCTCAATGTGAGTGGGCACGGCGAACTGTTTGCATTGGTATTGCAGCCGCGCTGAGCACACAAGCCTGGGGCAGGCCCGCTCACACGGGACTCTTCATTGAGCCAAGGTGAACACCAACGCCTTGAGTCCGCACGCCTCATCGGCATCCGGAAACTCCGGCGGGTTCTCCAGCCGTCGCTCAAAGCGCAGGCTCGGTGCTTCGCGCATGACGCCTTCAATCAGGAATTCGGGGCCGAACGCCGGGTCGTTCATGCAGGCCAGCACCGTGCCTTCACCGGTGAGCAATTCCGGCAAGCGCCGCAGTACACGCTGGTAATCCTTGGTCAGCAAAAAGCTGCCTTTCTGAAAAGACGGCGGGTCGATGATCACCAGGTCATACGGTCCTTTGCCAATCACCTTGCCCCAGGATTTGAACAGGTCGTGGCCAAGAAAACTCACCTTGCTCATGTCATGCCCGTTGAGCCGATGGTTGTCGCGGCCACGGTTCAGCGCCGGGCTGGACATGTCCAGATTGACCACATGCTCGGCGCCACCCTCGACGGCGGCGACTGAAAAGCCGCACGTGTAGGCAAACAGGTTCAACACCCGCTTGCCTCTGGCGTTGGCCCGCACCCAGTCGCGGCCGTAGCGCATGTCGAGGAACAGGCCGGTGTTTTGTTTGCGGCCCAAGTCCACGCGGTATTGCAGGCCGCCCTCGGTGATGTTCATTTCTTCGATCACATCGCCCAACAGCCACTCGGTGGTGCTTTGCAGCAGGTAACGATGTTGCAACAGCAAGGTGTGCGCGCCGCAGTGTTTCCATTCGGACGATTGCGTGATCTGTAGCAGCCGATGTTTCAAGTCTTCCAACTTGGCCGGTTTTTTTGTGCCTGTCTGTCTACCCCTGTCTCCCCTTATCCGTTGTATCCCTGTATCCCTGCTTGTATCCTGAGAAAAATACCGAACTTTGGGATACAAGGATGAAGCGCGCAGACATCAAGCGCCGCCCTCTCGCTGACACGACACTCGCGGGACTGGAGCCGGAATCAAAGGAATACCGGGAGTTGGACGGAAACGGCCTCTACTTCAGGGTCAAACCTGATGGTGGTAAATCCTGGCAGCTCCGCTACAAACGTCCGGCGGGCAATTGGGCTTGGATGGGGCTCGGCGGCTACCCTGAAGTAAGTGGTGCACTGGCACGGGACAAAGCTGCCGAACTACGCAAAGTAGTGAGTAGCGGTGCCGACCCTCTCGAACAAAAGCGATCTGCAAAAGCTGCAATCGATACCGCTAAAGCTCGAACCTTCCGAGCGGCTGCCGATGCTTGGCTCAAGGCAAAAGAAGAAAAGGGCCTTGCACCTTCTACCCTAAATAAGATCCGAACGTACCTCGACAAGGACATCCTTCCTGCGCTGGGGGACAAACCCCTAGACGAGATTACCCGCACAGATTGCGCAGACCTTCAAGCATCCATAGAAGCTAGAGATGCTCACAACGTCGCTGAGAAGTGCCGCACTTGGATAAACCAGATCTTCGGGCGAGCCATTGGATTGGGTTTGACCGAAAACGATCCGGGTAGCCGTCTTCGTGATATCGCCGCTCAAGCACCAAAGACTCAACAGCATCTCCATCTGCTTGAACCTGAACTCGGCGAATTCCTAACCGCGTTGAAAAACACACCCAGCAGACTGACAGCCCGAACTGCAGCATGGCTTTGCATATGGACGGCTTCGAGACCGGGTATGGTTCGTTTAGCTGAATGGAAAGAGTTCGACCTTGATAAAGCGATTTGGACGATACCTGCCGCCAAGATGAAGATGCGCAGGGACTTTGTGTGTCCGCTCCCTGAGCAAGCGCTTTCCGCTCTCAAAGAACTTCATTGCCTCACCGGGCGCAGTCGATGGCTGTTTCCCGGCGTCGGAGCTAAAAACCCGACCATTAGTGAAAACACCATCAACAAGGTCTTCGCGACGGTTGGTTATAAAGGTCGCTTGGTCGGCCACGGAACTCGCCATACCGCCAGCACTTTGCTCAGAGAACACGGCTGGCCGAAGGAACACGTTGAAGCACAACTCGCTCATAAAGAAGAGGGAATATCTGGGATCTACAACAAGGCTCAATATCTCGATCACAGAGTGAAGATGATGCAGTGGTATGCCGATTACCTAGATCAGTTGGCAACTGGAAAACTCATTCACAAACAGTTCGATAAGGTGGTATGAACGTGCGCATCCATATCCCCTCCAAAATCCGTGTTACAGGTGTTACGCGTGTAACGACCTCCGCCAAACGCCGGAATTCATTGACTCTCACGCCTGTTACACGAATTCAAGACCGCTCTTATACCCGATGTAACGCCCGCCAATCGTGTAACGCGAATACTAGCCTTCTGTCGCTGAGGGCACGTGTTCGAGACACGCAGATTTATCAGCGCTTTTCGCTGGTTACGCTTGCAAAACCTAGGGCGTGGGGCCGATTGCTACACATTGCCAGAGCTTCTTGGTGATGACTGATCAGCGACTTGCATTTCATTCAGCGTTTACAGCCGGACTGATCGACTATCTATCAGCGCAACCACTCTACAATCTCTGCAGTGAGCAGCTCGCAGATGTGTGCTACTTGATCGATCAGTGCTGCCTACGTATTCAACCCGAGGGCATCGATGTCGATCTGAGCCGTATGTGCATCAAGACAACGATGTGCGAAGAGACCATTTTCCAATACGCCTCTACTGACAAAAGAAACCGTCTCGCTCATTGGGTCCGCCAATACAGCGCTTGCAACTCGGCTACCGATCGCGAAGCGCACGCCGCCTACATCATGGCCTGTGCCGTCAAAGCGCTTGGAGTTCTGAGCAACTGGATGCGCGCCGCTGATGACGCTGTGTGGTTACATATCAAAGAAGTACCGACCGACTGGTCATGGGATCTCTACTGCCGGTTTGTTGAGTCACAGATCGATACGAACGAGCGCACTGAGGCACTCGACGATTATGTTTTCAGTTTAGAACCGATCACCACTCTGCCCTGTTTGATCGATGACGAACTGACGCCTCTCGCTGATCAAGCGATGAGGTCAGCCATCCGCAGTAAAGGCGGCATCCTCAGCGGCATGGAGCGAAGCCAAGAGGTCAACGCCCGAGACACTGCAATAGTGAAGCAAGCCGACCACTATGTAGCGAAGGGCATGCCAATAAGAAGCGTCACAACAGCCGTGCATGCCTGGCTGAAACGTGAAATCGCCAAACCGCTCCCAAAGCGACCTGAGTGGGTAACTCCCGAGACTGAAAAAGTGCTGGCTCGCAAAAGCGTGGAGGGCATTCTCAAGCGCAATTTCGTGCTGTAACTGAAATTTCAAATGGAAGTGAACTGCTCACCGCCGACCAATCTCTAGACCATTGCTCTCGTCAGTCCAAATCAATCGAGAGCAATACCTATGAACACCTCTGTCACCGATTTTCCCCGCAAGACACCCCCAAACCACCCTTCACTGTTTGATGCCGCTTCGACCCTGATTCGCATGCGCGAGGTGGAGGGTATTGTGGGGATGAAGCGCTCGACCATCTACAAACTCATGCAGCGCACCGACTGCGGTTTCCCCCAGCCCGTCAAACTGAGCAACAGCAACGCACGCGGTGCACCTGTCGCCTGGGTTCTTTCTGAAGTCCAAGCGTGGGCACGCAGCCGCATCGAGGCGCGTGACCAGGTGGCCGCATGAAACGTAGCCACTGCCCATTCAAGGGGCCATTTCTCGACTCCTACAGCATCGGATTCCGTCTGTATCAACCCGGCGCGATCAACTGGCGTCATCGCACTATCGCAGGCGTGAGCTGGAACGGCGATGAGCAGGAAGCATTCTTTTTCAGCCCTGACGGTCTCGTGCTTCCACTCAAAGCCAATCCTTGGGAGCTGCCCGAGTTGATCCGCAAAAATGCCGTGCGCAGAGAGTTTTCGAGTGTCCACGGCACGGGTTATTTCGCGATGAGCCAAAGCCGGCTCGCCTCGCTGAAATCGCGTGGCATGAGCGACTGGGTTACCTACTGGCTGGTGGATCAATCGGCGGGGTACGCGAATGATCCGGCGGTTTGGCAACGCATCACGGATGAGGATCTCGCCGTGGAGAAAACCGCAACCGAGCGCCTTCACCACGACATGCGCTTGACCTCAGATCTTACCCAGCATGTGGATGAATGCCTCGCACAGAGCCGTGATTCGCTGGCTGTCGAACACCGCCGACGTTGCGCCGAGGACAGCAAGATCTTGGCTTGGCTCAAAGGCGAAACACCGCCGCCGCTGTTTGCCTCCGCGCAGGAGGCAGCATGAGCCGAAAGATCGCGGACAACGCTTTCATGCACCCGTTTTCGGTACTGCGCCGAATTGGCTTTTCGCCCCGCCTCATGCAGCGCCTTGAGCGCTATCGCAGCCAACAGGACAAGCAAGGCCGCGTGGTCAGTGTACTCAGCTGGGCCGACGGCACCTGGTGCGCCCTTTCCCTCCACTGCGAAAAGACCGGATCCGTGATCGTCGATGAAGGCCAACAAACGCAAGCCTACGAAGACGCACGATCCATGCTCAACGGTGGCTTCCTGCCCCTCCTGTCCCTGCGCTGGGAAGCCCATGCCTGAAACGAAAACGCCTCCGGGAGCGATCCGGAGGCGTTGAGGTAAATCTACATGCACGAACAATGTATGCCGCACCTGAAAAAACCGCAAGTCATCAACGCAGTTGCACTTTCAAAAATCGGACGTTACTCTCTGGTCGTCGCTGCAAATTCAGCGACCGGGTTTGGCGACCCGAGTTACTTGGCGCACAGGCGCCCCATCCGACAGCAGGCGCTTTTTTTGTGCCTGCCGTATCGTGTTATGGCAGCTGTGCGTGGGAGACCTTTGGGTCTGCCGGGTTCCAAGTTCCCGGTTCGCCAACCTGCGCACAGCTGTCACCTTAAATCGTTTGGCGACGATCAGTGGCAGCTCCTTCTTCAAACTTGGAGTGTCACCTATGCCTGCCCTCAATCCGTTCAAAAATCGCGCCGCTGCACACCGTGCAATGGCTCTCGCCGCTTTACACGCCAATTCCAGCCTCGCTACACGCCTCTCCCGCTACAACAACCACATGGCCAAAGCCCGCGCACTCGAAACCGCAGGCGATGCCCAATGAACAACGCCCTGAGTTGTGCCCTGCCTGAAGACCTGCTCTGCGTTAATCCGAAAGCAGAAGCCGGTGTACCTATCGACGCCATCACCTGCGCCATTGATCGCGCCGACTCGGTGCTGACGCTGCTGGAGGATCACTTCGAAAGCGAATCCTCGCGCCTCGCCAATCACATCATTGCCGCCGTTCTTTGGGACGTGCGCGGCACCCTCGGCCTGATCAAAACGCTCGCCTTGCACGGCGATAACACCTCTACGCCTGCTGCGCAGAAAGGCGGTGCGCTATGAACACTTCCACCACTCTTGGCCACGCCACTTTTTCCCGCGTCAACGCCACCGACCTGAAGCTGTTTCGGGTCAATGCCGGTGTTCCGGTCGAAAACGCACTGGAGATGGTTTCGCAGCTTCAGCATCACGCCAACCAGCTCAACCTCGACGCCGCCATGAGCGACAACGGCGAGCGATTCAGTTGGCCAGCTTTGTACTTGGGCGAGATGGCCAAAGCCCTGATCGATGACATCAACGACGCGCTGTTTTTGCCGAGGGCAGACACATGAGTCAACGCCCGAACAGCAACACAAAACGTCCGAGCTTCGCCGACGTGAAAGCCGCCGCGCTGAAAGACATTGATTGTGTCCTGTCGCAACGGCTGCCCAACGGGAAGCGCGTCGACGGCGGCAAGGAATACACAGCTCCGAATCCGACCCGTAGCGACAAGCGCGCCGGTTCTCTAAAGATCAATTTGAGCAAGGGTACGTGGGCCGACTTCGCCACCGGTGACAAGGGCGGCGACATAATTGATCTGGTGCGCTATCTGGACGGCGGCACCGATGTAGAGGCCTGCAACAAACTGGCAGACCTGCTCAACGTATCGCCCGGCGCCGCCCAGGCGAAGCCAGCGCCCGCCAAGACAAAAGCACCTGAGTGGATTGCCATTCAGCCAGTCCCGCCCGAGGCCATGAACAAGTGCCCAGCCAAGCATCGGCAACACGGTGCGCCATCCAAGATGTGGATCTACCGCGATGTGCAGGGCCAGCCGCTCATGGCGCTCTACCGCTTCGACCTCGCCCCCGATGCAGACGGAAGGCCGAAGAAGGTCTTTGCACCACTGACATGGTGTCAGCGCGCCGATGGCCAAACCAAGCAATGGCGCTGGCAGGGTCTGCCCGATCCGCGCCCATTATTGCGCCTTGATGAACTGGCCCAACGCGTTGACGCACCGGTTGTTCTCTGCGAAGGCGAGAAAGCTGCCGATGCCGCCGCCGAACTGTTGCCGGGCTACGTGGCCACCTGCTGGCCGAACGGTTCCAACTCCTGGCACAAAGCCGACCTGACACCGCTCAAAGGTCGCGACGTGTTGCTGTGGCCGGACAACGATGTCAGTGGCAAAGCCTGCATGGAAACCGTCGCCGACAAGTTGCGCGAGGTCGGCGCCGCCTCGGTGCAGGTCATCGCGCTGGAGCTGTTCAAGCGCAAGCCTATGCTGAAGAACGGCGCCGCAGAGTTCGCCAAAGGTGGTCAATGGGACGACGGTGACGATGCCGCTGATGCACTCGCCAAAGGCTGGACATCTGCCCATTTCGCCGGGCTCAAAAGCAGCGGGGAACTATTCGGTTTAGTTGTCGAAAAGCTGGAGCTTGAGCGGGTCGAGACCAAGCCGGAACCGAAGGCAAAAGCAGCAGCCAAGCGTCCCTCTAAGCCGAAAAATGACCTGATGCCCGGAGGCTTTCGACTCACGTCAGAAGGCGTGTTTTATTCGGGCGATGACGGCGAGGCGAGGCCGGTGTGTTCGCCTCTGGAAATACTCGCCCGTACCCGCGATGACAAAGGTCAGAACTGGGGCCTACTGGTCGAGTTCGACGATCCAGACGGCGCCAAAAAACGCTGGAACATCCCGGCGCGCACCATGACCGGCGACTTCGGCAAAGACGTGCTTGGCCCGCTGGTGGACATGGGTTTGCGTCTCGCCGGTAGTCGCTCCGGACGCAATGCACGCAATGACCTACAAAGTTACCTAGGCGGCTTCGACAGCGCGCAACGGGCACGACTGGTCACCCGACTGGGTTGGCACGACAGCGCTTTCCTCCTGCCCGAGCAACAGGTCGGCGCGCACAGCGAACACCTGCATTTCTACGAGGCCGGTTCTCAGCTTCCGCCGATCAGCGAAGCGGGCACGCTTGAACAGTGGCAAGAGCAGATCGGAGCATTGTGCGTCGGCAATCATCGATTGGCATTCGTCGTCGGCGTGGCCTTTGCTGGCCCGCTGCTGCACATGCTCGGCCATGAGTCGGGTGGGTTCCACCTGTATGGCGACAGTTCAGGCGGCAAGACCACGCACCTGCAAGTCGCCGCTTCGATCTACGGCGGGCCGCGTCTGGTGCGCTCCTGGCGCTCCACCGACAACGCGCTGGAATCCATCGCCGCCGCGCATTCCGACGGCCTTTTGGTGCTGGATGAAATCGGCATGTGCGATCCGCGCATCATAGGCGAGACGGTTTACATGCTCGGCAACGGCACCGGCAAGGCACGCGCCAATGACCGAGGCCAAGCAGGCCGACAGGTACAGGAGTGGCGTCTGCTGTTTCTCTCCACCGGAGAGAAGACGCTGGCTCAGCACATGGCCGAAGCCAACAAGGAACTGAAAGCGGGCATGGAAGTACGCATGCTCGCGGTCCCGGCCGATGCGAACAAAGGCCTCGGCATGTTCGACGCACTCAACAGCTTTGAGGATGCGGCGGCACTGGCCGACGCGCTCAAGGCACGGGTAGCGAAGTATTACGGCACTCCACTCACTGCGTTCCTCACAGCGCTGTGCGAACCGGGCAAACGTCACGGTTGGTCCGCCATCCTGCGCCGCACGCTGGAAGGGTTTATCGCCCAGTCGCTACCGGCCTCGGCCAGCGGACAAGCGTACCGGGCCGCCGCTCGCTTTGGCCTCGCGGCCGCAGCGGGTGAGCTGGCTACCGCGATGGGGATTACCGGCTGGCCCGACGGGACTGCCACTACCGCCGCTCGCGTGTGTCTGAACGCATGGATGAACGAGCGAGGCGGAGCCGGGAACTTCGAGGGTGATGCGATCTTGGCGCGGCTGCGCCAGGTCATTGAGCGCTTTGGCGAAAGCCGTTTCACGCGCTGGGAATCGGCGGCGGCAAAAATCGATGAGCACGGGCCGCGCACCATCGACCGACTCGGCTTTCGTAAAACATTGGAGCACGGTTTGGGCGACGCCCTTCACACCGCCAATACCTATTACGTGCTTCCCGAGCTATGGCGCTCGGAAATCTTCCGAGGCATGAACATCAACGCTGTGAACAAGGAGCTGCTGCAACGCGGTGTTCTGGAGCCGGGCAAGGACGGTAAGGCGTCGAGCCTCATCCGGTTACCCGGCCTCGGCACGCAACGTTGCTACATCGTGAAGACGATTCCGGGAATGGATGAGAGCGAGGCTCGGGCTGCCTGAGGGCATTTCTGCTGATCGAGGTAGCGCCGGCTTGCTCCCGGCCTCGCCAGCCACTCAACAAACCCATAATCGAATTGAACAGAGACCAACCATATGAACGAGATTCAAAACCTGAAAGACCGTCGCGACCATCTGCTGAGCGAGGCCGACCAACTGCATGCCGAACTACAGCCCCTTGAGGCTGTGCTGGAAAGCGAGGAAACCATCGAGCCGACTCAGGAGCGCGAACTCCGCGACAGGTACAACGAGCTGAAACGGAATTTCGATTCGTGCAAAAACAACGCCGACATTTTGGATAGGAAGATCAGTCGCCGTGAGAACCTCGCCAATTGCGATTCCCTGATGGCGGGTTACATCGAGGCGATGGATAACTGGAAGGCTGATGAGAAGGAGCTTAACGAAAAGCGTCAAAGCCTCAGCACCCGCCTGGAACAGATCCAACAACAGGCGGAAGAGGACATGATTAACGCCCGCCAAGCTGAATCGGACGCTGCCACTGCGTACGCACAGGCCGTTGCGTGGGGCGATACCGAAGGCGAGAAGACCGCCAACGCCGACGCGCAAAAGGCGGCAAAGAATCTGGCAACCGCCGCCGAACATAACCGGAGGCAACACTTGATCATGACTGCGCTGGAGCAGGAGCTGATCACCGTAGATAAATACATCGCAGAAGCACAGATAAAGCATAAAGAGATAGAGCGCACAGCCCTTTTGCTTTCGCAGACGGTACTAGAAGAGCAGTGGAACGAGGCCGCAAAAACGTTGTTCGAGGTGGGCGGAAAGCTTTGGGCGAATTACAACCTGATTGGCCGTGACCAGATTGGACTTATGAAGCTTGCCGTTCCAGAGCAAGGCGAGAACTTTGGGAATTGGACGTGGGAAGAGCTATCAGCTCGCTCGCGCCAATACCGCGCCAGGGACTTAATCCAGCTCGACGGCCTACCGGTACCTCAGCAGTCCGAAGACATGAGCAATCAAGAACAACGCAAGGATGAAAGTAATGAACAAACCAGTACAGAACAGCGCCAGTTGGCCTGACTCCCTCAAAACTCGGAAGGCCCACCTCAATGCCCTGCTGAAGACCATCAACGCAGGGCCGGGCAAAGCTAGTCCGATACAAACGCTAACCCTCAACGCGATTAAATCGGAAATGGCGCATATCGATAGCCAACTGAATCGCCGAAAATAGTGCTGAACTTGTAACCATCGTGACTATCCTAATAATCACGTACAGCAGCCCAGAACAAGGAAATCAAAATGTCCAAACTTGCAGAATACCGTCAGCTGGAAAAACACCTCGCTGAACAGCTCCAGGCACTGGAAGCACTGAAAGGTGATGATGGACTGAAGAAAGAAATCGAGTTCGAAACGAAGCTGCGCAAACTGCTTGATCAGTATGGTTTCAGCCTGAAGCACATCATCAACCTACTCGATCCGCAAACCAGTGCACGGCGCCAATCTGCCGCTCCCGCCGTCAGCACACGCAAACCACGCCAACTCAAGGTCTACAAAAACCCGAATACCGGTGAAATGATCGAAACCAAAGGTGGCAACCACAAAGCTTTGAAAGAGTGGAAAGCAGAACACGGATCCGATGTAGTCGAAGGATGGCTGAAAAAGTAAAAGCAGCTTCACCTGAAAAAGGGCCCAATCGGGGCCCTTTTTGCTGCTTGCCTTTACATACAAAATCACCCGACAGCTCCAAACCGAAGTGGTGAAAAAGATGCGCAAACTAAGTTGTTTTAACAGCAAAATTTGATGGCCGCTTTCGGTATAAAACAGACGCTCAACTCACCAGCAAATTAGGAATAAGTGAGTTAACTCTCATCCAACTTTAGCTCAAATGCGACAGGAGCGCTTCGCAATAGCTGACCTGGCCCTCGACCAAAACGTCTTGGTACCGTTTCTTTCTCCAATGACGCCTCCCAAATATCGCGAACTTTGGCAGAGTCGATTTGATGGCTACTTTCAGCAATCGTAATGAATCTTTTGATTAACGCTGCGATTATCGCATAAGAAAGAGATATTACATGCGGAAGTACTCTAAATCCAGACTCAGAAAATCCATCATAGGCTATTTTATTGTTTCTGCCGAGCAAGTAGCTTTTGGTTATCGCACTATGCGTCCTATGAGTATACTTACTTAGATCGCTGTAAAGACTGCTTAACTTTTTGGCTTTATCTTGGCATTCGAATTTTTTTATAAACTCCCTAAATACTCTATGTGGAATGACTTCATTATTGTACCACTTCGCGAGATCTTTCTTAGCTCCGTCACCGGCCAAATAAAAGTAGGCTGAAATATCCATTGTTTCTACCGCATCGCGAAATAAGCGGGAGGCAATTCGGTGCCTCTTTTCCTCTGTTAATTTCAAGGCATCTATTAGCGCCTCTAAGGCGTCTATTTGTATTAGCCATATAGCCTTGTCGAGGGTCTGTTCATCACGATCAAAGTGCATATCTTTTTCTGCATAATGACACTTTATTGATGACAAAACTTTACATGCCTCTCGATGGAATTGCTCTTGCCCCCCATACTCATAAGGTTCATTCCATGCATCCTCTGTGTCTCTATCCCACACAAAACTTGGCATAAGTCTCGCCCATGAAGCCAGCTGTCATTGAAATGCCACGTCGCGATTTCAACGCGATGGCGTGTTGCAAAATGTTCCTGGTCGCCCTGTTAGCCCTTGTTCGATACAAGCATAGGTGACACTACTCATTTGCCATCACCGTGTCCACCATCAGATTTGGGCAAGCGGCCAGCCAGATATGCTTAGACATCAGCCTCGATTTCAGTGATAGAAGTCACGTTCTGGTATTGTCGGAACCCATAGGCGAGCGTTTCGGCAGAGAGACGCCGGTTGGCCATGGTTTACGCCCGATACTACGCCTAAAGGTAAGGAGAAATTGATCGCCTCCAACTACGTTGATCGTCAAGAGAGGTGGAAAAGTCAATTTTCATTATTAATAATCAATCATGGAGTTCATTGTGCCAACTACAGTAATCGAAGTAATAGACACCTCAATAAAAATTGGTCTTGGCGGACTGATCGGCTTTGCAAGCACTTATGTGGTCACAAAGCTGAATCATGACCATGACGCTAAGAAGGATGTTGTAAAAAGACGTTATGACGCTCTAGAACAGGTCGCCGCGCACATTGAAGAATTTTCGCACGTCGCGTTAAAGTACTGGGCATTAGTAGTCGAGTGTGTGCGTGTAGAAAATTTAAATAAAGGATGGCCAAAAGAAAGAGCTGAGCAACTAGAACTTGTCAAAACAGAATACTTTAGCGAAGCAAAAAACGTGACCATTGCCGAATCGAAATTGCTTCTAATTGGGTTAGAGCCTGTATCAGTCAAACTTAGGAGCTACACAAACTTCTTAAAAACGCTTCGGCGCACATATTATGTTGGAAAGCCTGGCTTAACCGAAGAGGATATGGACAACGCACGTGAAGAGCTTCTACGACTTAGGCAAGAGTTTTTCTCTGAGCTTTCACGTGCTTACAAAAAAGGTTTATAGCGATCAATAATAACTATAGGAGCGGGCTAACGCCCGCCCCCACCCACTCTACAGCACGTAGCCGAGAATCAACTCACATCAATACTCGCATAAGATAGTTATAATTTCTGGCTTGGCAATACCATCTAACTCATAGAATGACACATGTATTTCTGGGCTACCCAAAGCATAGCAAGCCACTTGGTACTCTGCAAATATGAAATCTATTCCATATTGCCCAACAACGAATGGAGTTACAGCAATATATTCTGGCATTGTTCCTGACATAAGCCACTCTCCATTAAACTCTGGACTCTGCTTTGAGAATTTTTGCTGTATTAGAGCAGACAACTTACCCAAACACTCTTCATCAATAATTAGATAATCCAGAGTTAAAGGCGTGAAAGGTGATAAGAGAAAATTTTGGGCCCTAGTCTCTCTATAACCGTGTGCACCACCTAAAAAACCATTTATCGTGTATCGGACACTAAGAACATCTGAATCCCTACGCTTTACTTCGTACCGTCCAACCAGGTAGGTTCCGCGGCAATTGCAGCCATTATCAACTGCGTACTTCTTATTACTCTCAATGGTCGAATTATGAGCCTCGAGCAACTCGACGCCCCATGCCTCTATATTTTTTGATGCAATAATTACATCCTTATTGCAAAAATCCGGAAACTCGAAGTCAAAATAAAACTCCGGATTACCGGCATCAATGCTATAGATCCGCCGTTTGATCTCTACGATAGGATGATTGAATGCCGAATCTCCCAAATCGCGAATAGCCGAAACCAATGCAGACTTATACTTAACTAACGACTTTCGGTCAATATCACCATCATGAACACGAGTATGACAATTAGGACATAAAGCAATTAGATTGTGGTATTCATGTTTTTTTGACTTAGCCCACGGAACAATATGATGAATTTCAACTCTTGGGTGCCGGCAGGAAGGAATCGCGCACTGGTGTCCTGCCTCAATTAACACTGCTCTTTGAATTTCCATCGGGATGGCAGGTCTAGTCACGACATGTACTCTTTACTAAAGACATTAGAGCCAGTTCATAAAACGCATTCTATGTCTTTACCTGTACATACGCAATTCGAGTTCAGTTCTGGTATCACCCCCACAGAAAGATTTTGAAATGGAGTCAATCAACGACAGCACTTGGGTTTCAATTTCGTAAAAGTCTTTCTTAGGCATAAACTGAAGATTAAATCCGATACCTTCTAAGGCACGAATCATTTCTGATTGATGATCCTTATAAATAAAAGGACCCTTTGTAGCTTTATATGCATTGAAGTTAGAATCAGAAATAACCTTATTTACCCGCCCGACAAATTCAAAATAGGTCTCAGACAAAGACATATCCCCACTTTTTGAATTCGCATAAATCAAATTGTACACCTTATAGGTGTCAAACGAAGTGATTGAAAGTAAATCCCTCTTCCTGACTTCTTCAACAAAAAAACTTTGAAATAGCGACAGATGTGATATGTGATTAGTAAAATATGAAGATTTAAGTGTAGACAAATAACTGAGCAATGCGACAAAGATTGCACCAACCGTAGCAACGAGCACGATAAGGTCTAATGTCGACTTCGCTACCGCGAAGGCAGAGCTGTACTTTTCATAAAGACTCACGTAACACTTATTGGACAAACAAATTGGTAACAAATAAAGCTGATCAACAAACAAAATCGTGACAAAGACAATAAAAAAAACACAGAAACCGATACCACCAATCGAAACGAGCAAGGCAATTAGATATTTAAAGTATGGATGCTGACGTAAAAAATCATCTCTAACTCGATTAAAGAACAACACTATGATGTTATTCATGCTTATCAATTACATCCTCGTTCTCGGGCCTTAACTTTCTTAACTTACACCTCAGTTGCTTGGATGTTAAGTCATAAACACGATCCAAAACTATCAGCCGCTCCATAACCCGGTGAAATCTAGACTTGTACCAGTGCGTATGCCTTTTCGTCACAAAATCTTTTTCAAGGCGCGCAACCATATCTTTAGCTCTGTTAACATCCCGTCTCGACGGCAGAGGCTTGATAAAGTTCAGCCGGGCAAGAAGCGGCTCATGTTGATTATGACGTACCCGGTGCAGCTTATTAACTCTTCCCATACATCGATTATAGTCATGTCTATAACTGTGAGAAGTCCGATAACCAGGTTGGGCTGCAAGAGACTCCAAGTTTCGAACTGCCGCTCTTATCCTACCCACTTCATCGGCAGGAAGCCGCGGCGTGTTGAAACTAACCCTCAATCCATGAACCGTCAATGGTTCAGTTGACGTCCTAAAAACCTTAGTCTTACTCTCGTTTATAGGTAGATCTTTAGCAGTTAGCATATCGCTAATAATTTTAAGAGCAAACGTGAAGTCAGTACTGAGTGACTTGGACGACACAGTTATATCATCAACCAGTCTAGTATATGTAAGCCCCTTCCTATTCAACCGCTCGACCACATCACCTTCTACGTCATACAAACACAAGGAGGCGATATAACTTGACGTCAACCCACCCTGAACAAGGTGTGAATTATGACAACACAAATTTGTAAGCACCCTAGATACTTCCTCATCATATTTAAGAAAGCTATTAAATATTGAGAAAACTATATCCTGATGAATATTGTCAAAAAAACTCGAAACATCGACTTTCAATAAACTTTTTGCGCCACAGTGCCTTCCAGCACAAGATACGTAATCCTTACTATCATAGGCATCATTATTTTTCTGATTAGGTACTGAGCCATAAATAAAATGAGGCCAACGAATCACGTAGTGATTAGCAAAAATTGCGACGTTGATTCTTTTTTGGAGCTTTCTTAAAAATCTATGAGGATTAAAAATCGGACGACTAATTCCACCAGCTTTTTTTACATGGTCTTTTTTGGTGTATCGTTCCTCTGGACTTAATGCCAATACAGAAGAAAGAAACTCATCTGAGACGCGCAGGAGCTTGCATAGATTTTCGCGACTACTGAGAGAATTTTTTGAAACTTTCAGTGGGTTCGCGAGCACCATAGCCAATCCCTGGGATGTAAGTGTGAGCCATACCAACCCATGACATAGGGTAAAGAGAAAGATGTTGCGTTCATCGAAACCATCCGCTGAAAACCACCATCTTTCTCATGGTAGGCCCACCGTGAAGCACTCCAGCGGGACGCGGGGGTCGGAGACTGCCGGTGCCCTCTCCTCATCAGTTCAATACTTTCGCATTGAACGCTCATTACTGAGCAAACCAGCGGATGTTTTATCTCGATTGCGGCAAATGAGCGATACGCCCATGCAATTTGCAAAATACACCTTTTTCTTGGGGAAGCAACACATTTGTGATTCCCAAAGGCCACCTATGTAAGGATTGGTACCCTCGCTATTTTTTAGGGATGAGATCCGCAACCGAAATCCGCCTTACTGGCGATTCGTATCTTCTAGCAGCGTCCGGGCGAACCGACGACGGTCCTATGTGCACCGTTCGGTCAGACGCGTAACGCCAGCCTGTTAGACTCACTAGAAGGGACAAAAATGTTACACCTTGCGTAGTTGCTACACCTCATAGATTACGAGGTTTCGGCCTGTGTAACGCGACTATCTTCAATATAATCAATAGTTTAATTGAAGGAGTTACACCCGTAACACCTGTTACACGGAGTTTTACGTATCTACCCCGCCCCCCATTAAAAATGAGTTCCTCCAGCGGATAACTTCCAGCAGGAGCCGGGGGCAGCTTAGTGAACAGGTAAACACACAGTTTACAAGTGCAATTGCACAAGGTGTTGAGAGGTCGGCGGGGACCCTGAGCATTTCTCAATGGCACGGGGTCGGAAACCCGCAGGACCTTGTTAGCGGGAGAACTCCCAGCTTAGTGAACCGGTGAACCCGGTGAACTACTGTTCACCTGTGCATCTGCCCTACGAACTGACCAATATCTGAACATCGTTACCGATGCGGTAACGATGCCCTCCTTTCTTCAATATCCTTTCAATTTCAACGCTGAAATTTCAGTAAGCTGGGTCGCCTGCAGCTAACGAAATCCCGCGGGTTTCCGACCCCGTACAGCTTGGAAGTCTCCAGGGTCCCCCGCGCTCTTTTGATCGTATTCCGCTATCGTCGTATGGGGCAGAGCGACTCGTCCCCACGATCACTTTTGCTTCCAAAGAAGGATGACTCATTTTGACTAAACCACGTTTCTCCGTTGACATCACCGGCGCAATTTCTGCTCTGGAGGCACATGCAATCCTTACCGCCATGTCAGACGAGGGGTGCTTCCACGAACACGCAGGGTTACGGCTTCCACTGGGCATCTACAACGTTTCGATATCTCGGGTGACTGACAAATTGATTCGCCTTTGTCGGAGGGTCGAAACGTTTTTTAACGCCCCGGATTCGCTGAGTCCCCAGGGTGAAACGCGAGAGGTGCTTCTAGAGATCATTGATTACATCGAACTATCGCTCTATGCGGCTGCAGAGCATGTCGATGATGTGAAGTCGATTTGTACTGGTTTTTTCAAGCACACCAGTTTTCGAGACAAGGATCCGGCATACCGAGTGCTTGAGAAGGCAGTGAAGCAACATAAACACTTCGTTGCCTCTGCCGCGAACGCCATCAAACATCAACAGTCCCGAATTCGCTTAGCCGCGATTCAATTCAAGGATGATGAGTACGTTGGCGCACTGCATGGATATTTCATTGAAGGCGTCGCAAACGGCGTCGTAGGCCCTAGTTCAACTTTTCACAAATCAAAGAAGCTTTACTCGCTCACAAGCTTGGCATGGGAAATCGTGTTGTTCCTTTTACTTGTGTCCCGGGATCTAGCGACATTCTTACGATCAGTGAGTGTTCAGCGTGAAGGCCCGGTTAGGCCCACTTCTGAGCAATTCGCAAAAGCTGTAGTCGCGGCAGCACGTTTACCAATTTACGATTTTGGGGAAGCGCATCCTTTCTCCAAAGCAACCGTAACGCTGAATGCACCGGAGGCCACCTTACACCTGCTTGACTCATCGCTATACGGCTCAATCCGTAGCGGTTGGTCCGCCTCATCAATACCCACTTTCGGACGGCTTGAATCTCAATATGAGGGCGATGGAAAGACAATACATTTTGAGCTCTTCCACCCTGAAACCGTTTCGTTCCAACGTTGGACTTAGTACTGAAGCATGAGAATCATTGCAGTGACTCTGGTTTCGTGTATCCCTTGCTGTGTCCCAGAAAACTAACAGCCAAGGAGACCCTACGAAAACGGGACTCTTTTGGTTGAGTGCAAACGACCCCGGCTTGAACACGCCGAATGGATGGTGAGCTACGATGCTCAGTGATGCTGAGATATCGATTAGCTCCCCCCCATGAAAGGACGTCCCAATGGAAATGGTTCGTGTGAACTCAAGTGCGATCACAGCTGTAGGTTACGACCCGGCGACCAACCTTATGAAGATCACCTTCAAGCAAGGAAAGACGTACGACTTTTGCCGCGTACCATTGAACGTCTATCAAGGGCTGATGAACGCACCGTCAAAAGGGGGCTACTTCGACCGAGTTATAAAGGATCGTTACCAATGCTGAACGAGCCGCACATACCAGGCGTCTCAGTGGAACAGTGACTGAATGGATTGCATGAAATCGCTGAAACTCTTCATACTGCCCACAGCAATGGCGAGCATGTATCCCTATATGTATCCCTAGAAAGCAAACCTCTCTGGAGGCCTTGAGTTTACTGGAACACTACAGTCTCCCTCGGGCACCAAATACAAAGATCCAGCGGTCCTTACCAGCCACTGGAAAACAAATAAACCGGCACTTAGCCGGTTTTTTTGTGCCTGCGATTCCTGCGCATTCCCCTTCCCAAACCCTGTTCATGCCTTTCGATACACCCCGGCCAGCTCCCGTGCCAAACCAATAAAATTCTGCAACGGCGCCGAGGGATTGAAGGCGCGTTGCACCAGCGTAATGGGCGCCAGCAATCTCGGCTGCGCGTCGCGGATGCGGCAATACACCACGGATTCGCGGTGTACGTCGCGCATCGACGCGGGCACCACCGAGATGCCTTCGCCGGCGGCGACCAGGCTGACGTTGGTCAGCATCCGCTCCACTTCAAAGGCGATGTTCGGCTCGAAGCCGGCGTTCTGGCAGGCCTTGATCAGGTTGGCATACATGCCCGGTGCGCCGGGACGGCGGACGAGGATGAAGCGTTCGTCCTTGAGGTCGATCATGTTGATTTTGGGGTCGCCCCCTTTGAGCAACGCGTGTCCCACGGGCAGCGCCAAGAGCATTTCCTCGTTGAGCAGGCGGTGGAAAGTCAGGCTTTCGGGCGCGCTGACCGGCGCGCGAAGGACGCCGATGTCGATACGTTTTTCGGTAGTGTCCTCGGTGACTTCACGGGCGCTACCCTCTTTGATCGAGAGCTCCACGCCGGGGTACTGCTCGCGGTAGGCGCGAATGATGCGTGGGATCAGCGGATGCGCGGCGGCGGAACTGGTGAAGCCGATGACCAACGTGCCTTCAATCCCATGGGCTGCGCGGGAGGCCTTGAGGGAACCCTGCTCGACACGCGCGAGAATCACCCGCGCTTCATCGAGGAACACCAGCCCGCCAGCGGTCAGGTCGACGCCCTTGGGATGGCGCTTGAACAACTCGAAACCCAACTCTCGTTCCAGTGCGCGTATCTGTTGGCTGAGCGGCGGCTGCTGCATATTCAGGCGCTCGGCGGCGCGAGTAATATGTCGTTCTTCGGCCACTATGATGAAATAACGTAAATGCCGAAGTTCCATGTGGTATATCCCGTAACAAGGCCTTATTATTTGCGGCCTGAGTGAGTCTTCAGGCTGACCAATATGCCGAAAGTGGCCAGTCACGACAATAACAAATAATAAAAATCGCCTGGAGTTCGGATGTCGCCCTCTCATGCCAAAAATGGAACGCTGCCTATATTGATTGCCATTGTCTGTGGCATGACGCTAGGCCTGGTGTATCCAGAAGTGGCGATTGATATGAAACTGTTCAGTGACACTTTCATAAAAACCCTCGGTTTATTGATGCCGTTCCTGCTGTTTGTATTGGTTTCCACCGGCATTGCCGGCCTTAATCGTGAGCACAAACACCCCAATGTGACCTACCGCATCGTGCTGTATTTTCAGCTGATGTCCGTCGCCGCGCTGGTGTTTGGAATCGCCGCGGGCTTGCTGTTCAACCTTGATAACACCGCCGTTTTTGCCTATGCGCCCACACCGAACGTGCCGGAAAAACTGCTTCACGAGCTGTCATGGCTATCCATTTCGTCCAGCATTTACAGGGTTCTGACCCAGAGTCTGTTATTGCAGGTGATGTTGCTTGCGGTGGTTTGCGGGCTGTTGCTCACGCGCGGTGGCGCCTTCAGCGACCGATGCCTGGGCTGGCTTGAAAGCGGCGTACAGATGATGTTCCTGCTGTTGCGGATCATCTTGAAATTCGCGCCGCTGGCGGCCTTTGGCGCCATGGCGTTTGTCGTCGGGAAATATGGCCTGAGTTCGGTCATGCCACTGCTGAAGTTTATTGTGGTTATTTATCTGGCGTGCGGACTATTTGTCATCCTGGTATTCGCGACAATCACCCGAATGGTGGGTGTGAAATTATCAAGACTGATCATTTATTTAAAAGAAGAGCTACTGCTGGTAACGTTTACCGGCTCTTCGATGGCCGCACTTCCAGGACTGATTGGCAAACTTGAAGCGCTAGGTTGCGATAGCCAGTTAGTGCGTCTGATATTGACCACCGGCTACACCTTCAACTTGTCCGGCACCAATCTTTACCTGACCACCGCACTGATGTTTCTTGCGCAATTGGCCGGGGTGGATATCACCGCACCGCAACTCTTGGAAGTGCTGTTGATTTGTTTGTTTACCTCGCTCGGCGCCACCAGTGTCGCCGGCTCTGCATTGTTTACCTTGATTGCGACCTTGAGCATTCTGCAACTGGTGCCGCTGGAAGGAGTGGGGTTGTTGCTGGGGGTGGAGCGGTTAATGAAGTGCCGGTCGCTGACCAATGTGCTGGGTAACGGCGTGGCATGCCTGGCGATATGCCGGTGGCAAAACTCCATCGATCGTGAAGCCTTGAACCGCGAATTTGCCGACCTGAAGTGACGCCGGGGTTGCCGGCGCCACATTTGACCTTCAGGGCGTCACGGCTCAGTTCTTGGCGTCGGCCAACTTGTTGAATGCCTTGTCCAGATTGTCTTCGGCGCCTTTCAGTTTTGCCCGACGCTCCGCCAACCACTTCTGGTCGTCATCCAGGGTTTGCCGCGCCTCAACCAGCATGCGCTTGACCTCTTCCGGTTGCGGGCCGCCTGTGCCTTTGCGGGTCTTGACCATGTTGGTCGGCGACAACGCCGCGCGAAATTGCGCCTCGTCCAGCGGCAAGGTGTTGGGGGTCCACTTGAACTTGTCGGCCGCCTGGCGATACAGCTTCTGCGCATCGGCATACGGGAAAGTCTTCGGCGTGGTGCCGTTACTGCGTGCTTCAGTGACAATCAACGACGCGAAGCCATGCCCGATGCGGAACGGCACCTTGAATTGCCGCTCCAGGGTGTCGGCCAGTTCCATCGAGGTGCTCCACTCCGACTCCAATTCCTCCAGTGCGCGCTGCGGATTAATTTGCAGCGCGTCGAGCACCGCATCCAGGCTCTCGAACATCTCGCCAGTGGAATGAAACAGCCCCAGCGAATCAAAGGCGAACTTGTAGTCGGTCATGCCGGTGGTCACGTTATGAGCGCGCAAGGTGACGGTCTGCGCCAGCCCGACGACATCCGAGGCCGACTCACGGGTGCGCATTAGCAAGCCCGGATTACGTTTTTGCGGCATCGCGCTGCTGGTGTAGGTGGACTCCTCATCCAGCAGCAGCCACGGGCGAATCTGATGATATTGGGTGTGGATGTCGCCAATCATCGCGCCGACCCGAATCGCCGAAGATGCCGCCAGGTTCGCCGCTTCAATCGGGATGTCATAGGTCGAGACCTGGCTCGAATCCAGGGAGTTTTCCCGCACGCCATTAAACCCCAGCAACTCGGCCAGACGCTCGCGGTTCAGCGGGTAGGCGGAGTTTGCCAGCACGGCGGTGCCCATCGGGCTCTGATTGAGGCGGGCGTAGAGTTCGCGAATGCGCTGACCATCGCGATCAAACGCGGCTTCGAACGCCAGCAGATAGTGCGCATAACTGATCGGCATGGCCTGCACGCCGTTGGTATAGGCCGGCACCATAGTGTCGACGTTCTTTTCCGCCAGGCTCAGGATGCGTTGGCGGGTGGCGTTCAGCGCCTCGCTGTAGGCCAACACCTGTGAGCGCAATTTGGCCAGGCGGAACGTCGCCAGCATGTCCTGTCGGCTGCGGCCGGAGTGGATCAGCGACGCCTCGGGACCGATCTTGTCGGTCATGATTTTTTCCAGTTGCAGCACATCGCTAGGACGCACGCCGCCGGGCTGGGCGCCCTGGTCAATGGCATAACGCACGCCGCCAGCGATCTTGCGACCCATGTCCGGCTTGACGATGCCTTCTTCGGTGAGCATCACAATCGACGCCTTGTTGATGCGGTTAAGCCAGGCGAACTGGGTTTGGGTGGGGTCGCCCTTGGCCTTGTGCGACACCTGCGAGGTGTCCACCGCGGCGCCGACTTTCGCCGCCTGGGCCGCGCACTGCTCGGTGGTCTTGCAGGGCAGTTCGCCGGTGTCGGCAGCGTAGGCGCCGTAACTGCTGAACAGGGCGAAGGCCACGGCGAGGTGGATGAGTTTTTTCTGGGTGAACATGTCAGTGCTCCGCTTTTTTTATAGGGGGTTACAATAGGGTCAGGGTGTAACTGACGATGAACCGGTTCTGGTCGATGTCATTGCCCTTGTCGTTGCTGCGATACGTGCCGTTGCGCCACTTCACGCCGAGGTTCTTCAGCGCGCCGCTCTGGAACACGTAGCCGATGTCGGTGTTGCGCTCCCACTCGGTGCCTTCCACGCCTTTGGAGCGTTCGAAGTTGTCGCCTTTCAGGTAGCGCGTCATAAAGGTCAGCCCAGGCAGGCCGAGGGCGGCGAAGTCGTAGTCGTAGCGAACCTGCCAGGACTTCTCCTCGGGGTTGGCGAAGTCCGGCGAGATCATCACGTAGTTGACGAGGTAGGAGTCGGTACCATCGAGGTGCGGAAAGCCAGTCGTGCCTTTCATGCGCTGATAGGCCGTGCCGAACGAGTGGCCCTGAATGCTGTAGGTAAACCGCGCACCAAAGGCCTGGTTATCGATGTTGGTGTTGCCGTCCTTACTGGAGTCGGCGTAGCGCAAATCGGTCTTGAACGACTGGGACTTGCCCAGCGGCAAGGTGTGCACCACGTTGAAGATGCTCTGCGAGTAGTTGTTCTCCAGATGGGCGTAGTGGTAACCGGTGGCGAGGTCCTTGGTCCACTTGTAGTTGGCGCTGGCGAAGTCGAACTTGTCGGTGGGCACGGCGCCCTTGATGCCTTTGCCGTCGACTTCGATGTCATCGTGACCGCTGACGTTACGCAAGGTATTGCTGGTCAGGCGCCCGGCGTCGAAGGTCAGACCGTCGATATCCAGACTGCTCAACTGCGCACCGCGAAAGGTTTGAGGCAACAGGCGTCCGTCGTTCGGCAGCACGGTCGGCAGCGATGGAATCAACGTCCCGACTTTCAACACACTCTTGGAAATCCGCGCCTTGGCGGTCGCGCCCATGCGGCTGTAATCGTCCGGCGCTTTATCACTGCCCACGGGCAACAGACCGGTATTTTGCCGATCAGGGCCGGAGTCCAACTTCACACCCAGCAAGCCAATGGCATCGACGCCAAACCCCACCGGCCCTTCGGTAAAACCCGATTGATAGTTGAGTAGAAACCCTTGGGCCCATTCATCCCGCTTGGACTGGCTCGCACCGTCCTGACGGTAATCACTGTTGAAGTAGAAATTGCGAAGTTCGAGATCGGCCTTGCTGTCTTTAAGAAAGTCAGCTTCAGCGAAGGAAGGGAAACCGAGCGTCAAACCCAAGGTGGCCGAAGTCAGCCCCAGGGCGATAGGTGTTTTTTTCATTGTTATACCCGTTGTCTACTGCTCATTTTTAGAATTGTTTTGTCCGGGCGGCGACAGGGAGACGCATCCGGCATGCGCAGGCTAACGAGCTGGTTTGCAGATTGAAAATATATTGAAAGTCTTAATTGCAGAGGTTTTGAGTATGGTTAGTTTGCGGTGGCGATCGATGATTAGGAGGCAGCAAATATCAGCGACACCGGCCCTCTCACCGCTTAACATGGCGCCCGCAAACCAAGGCTCGAGTCTTCCTCGGCACCGAATCAATAAGGTCTTGCTGCGCAGGGCTTTTTTTTCGCCCACACAAAAGCGAGCCCACCCCACCACCCCGTAGGAACTGCCGAAAGCTGCGATCTTTTGATCTTGCTTTTGAGTCGCTACAGCCCAAACCGCTCAGCTAACGAATCAAGGATTCACACAATGGAATTGCCACTGGAAACCGTTGCCCTATTCGCCCTCAAGCTGGCTTATGAGCGCGAGGGGGAAAGCCCGATTCTGCGAGATGATCCGATCATGAGTGATTATGAGCGGGAGGTTTTTGGGTTGTTGGTGCGGCGGGGGGATGTTGAGGGGATTCAATTTCGGGTGGCGCATTGTGTAGGGTTGGCGTTGGAGGCTATTGGTGGTGTTGAGATGCCGCTGGGGCGGGAGTTGAATCGGTTATCCACAGTTTTCAGCAATGCGCGGACTATGGAGGAGCTTGAATCTCCGGTTATTGCGCTTAGGGACTATTTGAAAGACATTCAGTGAGTAGTGAGTCTTCCAAGACCGGGGACATCTCTTCTGTAAACCTGAACTGGCTTCCGAGCCTTCGCAAAAAACAGTTCTGCAACCTTTCCTCCCCTCGCGATCAAGAACTGTCTGAAAGACATCCAATAAATGAAGGCGGGCGCCATAAAAAGCGGTAGCGGCGGATAGTTGGATCGAAATTGATCATCAAGTCGAATCCATTAATAAATTCGCCCCCACCCACGCCCCCTTTCCCAATTTCTGTCTACCTGCATTTTTCAAAGCCGTTTCGGCCCAAAAAGCGGACAGTAGAGTCTGATTCCTAAATTCCGGGCGGCCAAGCTGAAATTAAAAGATTTCGCCAGATCACTCCCTAGACAATTCACATAGAAAGTATTAGCGTTAGACGTAATGGCCAACTGCCTATTGTCACCATTTACGAAGGGTAGTCGCGTGAAATATAGGGAAAGTAAATTAGATAAAGAACTCCGACAATGGTTTGCTAACGACTACTCGAAAAGGCTATTGAGACAAATAACTATAGCCGAAGGTGAAATTCGCGGAATAAGCTCACTAGATGTAACCTTTGACTATCCTATAACTGCATTTGCAGGTGCGAACGGCTCAGGAAAGTCAACCATTCTCGCTTTGGCCTGCTGCGCTTACCACAATTTTAGAAAAGGCTTTAAACTAGCCAAGAGAAAAAACAGCTATTACACCTTCTCTGACTTTTTCTTACAGCACACCAATGAAGTTCCACCGCAAGGCATAGAAATACATTATTTTTTTGCTTTAGATTATCTTTCGAAAGACGAAAGCACTCCCGACGGCAGAGGAATCGGCTATCAAATCAGAAAGAAGAATAAAGGTGGCAAATGGAACAACTATGACTCTAGAATTCATAAGAATGTAGTATTTTTGGGTATCGAGCGAATAGTTCCGCACTCCGAAAGAAGCCAGTCCCGCTCATATTCCAAATCATTTAAAAATATTGCTGCAAAAGGCTGGGAAGAAAAAGTCAAAGATACCGTGGGGTTTATTCTTGGAAAAAAATACGACGAGTATATACATTTGGAGCATGCTCGTTATAGCTTACCGGTTGTAACAGTAGGTGACCTAACCTATTCTGGATTCAATATGGGCGCCGGCGAAAACGCGCTTTTTGAAATCTTTTCAACTATATACTCTTGCCAAGGAAACACCCTTCTAGTGCTCGACGAAATAGAACTCGGACTGCACGCAAAGGCACAACGAAACTTTATGACAAAGCTTAAGGAAGTTTGTAAAGAAACTGGAACTCAAGTTATCTGCACCACTCACTCAAAGGAAATTTTTCAATGCCTGCCTGACGACGCTAGGTACTTCATTGAGTCGATAAGGGGTAAGACTAAATTAACCCCTGGAATCTCTCCTGAATTTGCCTTCGCCAAGCTTGGCTCGAAAGAAAATCAAGAGCTGGATTTGTTTGTGGAAGATGAGGTAGCTCGGGCGCTTGTTCAGGCATGTCTGCCATCTCACGTACGGTCGCGGATTAAAATAACAGTAATTGGCTCTGCTACAGCGATAGCAAAACAGCTTGCTGCATTAAATGTGCGTGGAGAGGAGAGACCAACAATTGCCATATTCGATGGAGATCAAAGACCTTTACGATCCGACAATCTTAATCATGCGCGCAAGATGGCGGAAAACCCTACAAAAGAGTTTGAGGAATGGTTTTCCAGCAGAGCTGAATATTTACCAGGCAATACTTGGCCAGAAGCATGGATTATACAAAAATGCATGGAAGCTCCCGCACTTGTGTCTATTGCTCTAGACTTAGAAGAAGACCGAGTACTTGAGGTTCTTGAGTATGGCTTGCAGGCGGGAAAACATAATGAGTTTTTCGAAATAGCGTCCCACATAGGACTGGACAAAGAACAGGTACTACAACAAATGTGTCGGGTTATCTCGAAAGAGTTCAGCGACGACCTCAAGCCAATGAGGAGTCTTATTGAATCACGACTGGACTGACTTCATCTTTAGAGCATACTTAATTCAAACAAATCTTAACTTAAAATTATTGCTAATTGCTTTTCCCCAAAAGAAAATTAGTTAATCTCCAATAACACCAGACCAATACTTACATCAAAGCATCTCTACAAAAAACACAGCAAATCTGACTCTTTACGACATTACAAATTTTCAACCCAGAGATAATCATAGAAAAAAAGAGGCTAGAAAAAGCAGAAAAAATGGTCAGATTTATTTCCATCCACTCTGACAATCATTTCAAGCCCACACAATTTACCAATTCACTTATTTCAAGCAGGCAACACAAATTTTGCTTCAAGCCTATGCAACAACTCGAACGTATTCAAAAAAGGAATGTTTAGTTCCTTACAAATATTGGGAATAATGAATTTTCGTTTAGCATCGAGATTCAACACTTCATGAGTAACGACTGTAGCCCCTGTGGTCATCGCTTTCGCAATTAACCAAGGATCAGCACCTGCTAAAAATTCTTCCATAGCACCTGTCTTCATCTTAGGAGCTTGATCTGCTACAAGCCCCGCAATGTGCGCGAATGCCAGTTGAGTATCCTGATCGGTGGTGGAGTGGAAAAAATCGGAATTGCCCTTCGCCCAACCCGCCAAATCGTCATTGCCTCTTGTCAGCTCATCTAATACCGGCGCAATACTGGATAAAGCCAATGCTTTATTTTTAAGTAATAACCATTGCCAAAATCCAGGACAAATGACCATTCCATAGTAACGATTCTTTGCTTCGATCAGCGTGTTGGCGTCTAGTAAATGATTCATTCCGAAATCTTACTCGCGAGAGTCCTTAATTTAGCAGGTTGCACGCCGAGCAAATTTCCCGCCTCGCGTAGCAGCATCCGGCCACTCATTGCTTCAGTCAGCACTGCCTTGCTTAGACGAGGGCTGTTTTTCGCAGTGGCGTTACGGTAATAGTCACCCGCTCCACCTTTGTCATCCTGAAAAGCCTTAAGGATCATTCGATAGTAAGCGCTGTACTGTGCTTGGGTTATATAGCCCAGATCAAATGCGCGGCGACCGATAGCTAATTTACTGATGTGAAACCGGGAGGCCATCGGAGCTAAGTTGTCTTCCCAGTTAATATCTGCGTTCCAAAGGACACGAAATTGGGCTTCGGGAGCCAGAAACTCACCGGCAACCGCATTGCAGAATCGTTCCTCGTCTCGACCATTTGCAGTATTTCCGTCAGATACTCCACTGCTACCAATCCAAATATGTGCCAGTTCATGAATTAAGGTGAAGAGTCTGGCAGTGGGAGCATCGGAACTATTGATAAACACAACAGGTGCGAAGAAATTACTGATGGCAAAACCACGGAATTCACTAACTTCAAGTTTGCGATGAGTATTCCCTAGCGCAATGCCGCTGCGCATCACCAAAATGCCAACCGCTTCAGCAGCTTCGATCAAGGCACGGCTGTACTTGTCATAATCCAATCGAGCAATGTCAGGGTTCACACCAAGGATCCGGCGGAGATCGTCCACCACCTCTGCGACTTGAGATCGGCTACTAAAGCGACCTACAAATGCCAGCGGTTGATGCTCCTGATTTTGCAGATACTCCAGATACCAGTCTTGCTTACGTATGGAATCCCTGACGGTGTCCAACAGTTCCAAACTGGGACGCTGAGGAGCGATCCCGCCGACAGTTCGCAGATCAGGTAAAGGCAATTGTTCGACGGGCGGCTGCGGAAGAAACAGGAAGCCGAACGGGATGTGAGCAAGACTCGCCCACTTTTGAGCCTGAAGGAATGTTGGTTTGGTCTCACCGGCCTCCCACTCCTCTACCCGATCAGGTTTCACAGGTAGCTTTTTAGCAACCTGTTCAGTGGAGAGACCCGCGCGCTCACGAGACCATGTGAGCAGGCTTGGATTGACTAAGGCGGCTTGGCTCATAGGGTCGCAGGCAAATCAGATGGGGCCAGCAAACGTTCTAGAGCATCCTTGGCAGATGCAGCCGACTGACGCTGGTTCCAGTAATCTGGCATTGCCTTTCTCCTTGGCTGTTTAAGTCAGTAGCGACTACAGATTAGTCGAGAAGCAGAGCTACCGACGATGGAAGCGCGCGATTATGAGGTAAATTTTCATTGACCCGAAGCGCAAATATGTAACCCACAGACAGATGGTATTGATCTGTTTCAATGCGTTTCATGACACATGTACACCTTCCCCAGTTCGCCGCCTCGCCTTCATCAAATATCCACAGTGACTGACCACAAAACCACCCATCATTCTCAAAGGTTGCAGGAAAAGGGCCTGCACGATACCCTCCCACCGTCGCTGCCAATTCAGCGACCGGGTGTGAGAGCCCGCAACAATCAAGGCGCAAAGCGCCCCAAAACCTATCGTGGCGTTTTTTTTCGTCTGCGATATGGCTTTATGGCGGCTGTGCGTGGGAGACCTTCGGGTCTACCGGTTGCCTTGATTGCCGGTTTCTCACCCTGCGCACAGCTGTCACCCACGCCTGTGAGAAGGCTCGTGGCAGCTCCTCAAATCAAGGATGTTGACCCATGACTAATACAAATCCGTACAAAATTTGGCTATTCCTTCTACGCAATTCCCAATCGCGTAACGCCCTTCCCCGCCGCCTCTCCCTCATCGGAGGTGGCAAATGACCGACCACCCCGAACTCAAAACCATCGGCCTAACCCCGGCCATCTATTGCTCAGACCAACCCCTATTCCACGTAACCCGCGATGTACCGCTCGGCGATGCGTTGTCCATGGCTTCGGACTTTCTGTTTTTGGCTAAATCGCTGACCAAAGAGGCTGCCTACGACAGGGACACTGACCGTCATGCCTGGGCTGCGCATTATTTGACGTCGTTGAGTAAGGCGTTGGTGGATGATGCGGTGAAGGTGTTGACGCGGGATCGGCCTAACACCGTGCCGCCTAAGCGGGCGGCGGAGAAGGCTGAGGGGTAGTGGTTTAGGACTGGGGGAGTGAGTTGCTTGGGAGGGTGGTTGTGTATCGGCATTGGTGTCGGCTGATCTGACGTCTTCGCGAGCAAGCTCGCTCCCACAGGGGTTGGGTGCACTGGCTGGCATTAGTGTTTAGCCCCGAGTTTTCGGGGCTTTTTCGTGTTTGGGTCAGAGGACGTGTTGGGAGATCAGTTTTGAGATTTCGACCATCGATGTTCTGCCGGTGAATTCGAATTTCACTTTGCCCAGTGACGAAAAGTAGATTTCCAGTTCGGAGTCGAGGTCGAAGGTGCCGGAGGTTTCCACCGAGTAGGCGACGATGTTTTTGTAGGGCAGTGAGGTGAAGTCTTTTTTGCTGCCGGTGATGCCCTGGACGTTGACGGAGATGATGCGTTTGTTGGTGAACACGACGCCGTCGCGCATGGATTTGTAGGCGTCGATGACGTGTTCGCCGTCGAGCAAAAGGTCGGCCACGCGTTGGGCGTATTCTTCGTTTTGCTTGAGTTTGAAAAAGCCTTTGTTGTTGAAGTCGATCATCCGTTCATCCTTCCTTTGAAGAAAAATTCCTGCGGGTTACTCCAGCGCTTTTACGACTCGAATGTCGATGGGAAATCCATCCGCTCCGTGCAATTTCTTCCATCCCACGTACCGAAAAATCCCGTCCTCATCAATTTCGTCGCCTCGCTCCACGGTTTTACCGCCCAGCACTGCGACGCGCTTATTGGCGGCGCAGTTGCCGTCCGAACGATGAGCGGTGTAGATCACATAGGGTTTGACGTATTGCACGGCGCGCAAATAGCGGCCGCATCCAGAATCGACTTTGATCATCAAGGTCTTCAGATTCGCTTCGCCAGCCAGATCAGCATGCTTGTCAATATCGTCAGTATCGTCAATATCGCTGATATCGCTGATATCGCCGATATCGCCGACGTCGCTGAAGCCCAGAGAGCGAGCGCGCTTGTATTCCGGGGAGTTCAGGTGATCGGTCTGGGCTTGCCGGAAATACTGATCCAGCTCCTCGTTATATTCAGCAGTGCCCTTGGCCGCTACGTCTTTCACTTGCGAGATGACACTTTCACAGCGGGCGTAATCGGGGGAGCCGAAGCTCGGCTGGGCGAGGTTCTTGCGATGTACGGTGATGGTTCGCAGACGACTCTCGATGGTGGGCAAGACGTCCTTGGCCGTCTTGCGCCCATCCTGCACATCGGTCATTGCCCGCTGTAAGTGCTCGCAATCGGCGAGGTAGGTCTTCCAGGCGTATTCCGGGTCTTCTTCCCAGTCCAAGTCGGCAAGCGCCGGGGTCATCACGACGGTGAAAGTGATTGCGCATAACAGGCGCGAGGCTGGAGCGACAGTGAGCATGTGTAGTCCGTTACATAGATGAAGTGGCGCGACGCTACTATTTTGCCTGCTTGCCGTCCACTAACAGCAAAGGGGACAGCCCTGTTTCTTGCCGCGATCCACTGTGAAACATCCTGAAACCTTGATGCAGGCCACGTTCTTCTAGACTCAATAAAAGGTCGTGGATAGAACCGAACGCGTCGCTTTGGTGCAGTCAAATCAACAGCCGCGTGGCAATCTGACTTTTATACCCTTTAAAGGTGCGGCGAAGACCGTGCCGGGTACAACAAGATGCCCGCCAAGGGTGCCCTGGCCAACGGCCTGAAAATCCACGTGCCGTGACGTGGTGAACGCCGCAGCCGACACTTTCGGACGACCGACGACCTTCTGGTTTGTCCGTGACCGTGAGGATTGCTGAATGCCTGATGAGATGTTGCACCTGCCGATGGTCAACAGCCTGCTGGAGCGCCATAAGGGCTCTGCGGGTGCGCTGTTGCCCATTCTTCATGATATTCAGGAACGCATCGGTTACATCCCCGATGCCGCCGTCCCCGAAATTGCCCACGCCCTCAACCAGAGTCAGGCCGAGATTCGCGGGGTGATCAGCTTTTACCATGACTTCCGTACCGCGCCGCCGGCTCGACACATTCTGCGTTTGTGCCGGGCGGAGTCGTGCAAGAGTCGCGGCGCCGAGCAGCTTGCAGCCCAGTTACGCGAACGCCTGCAACTGGACGATCACGGCAGTAGCGCCGACGGCAGCATCAGTTTGCGCCCGGTGTATTGCCTCGGCGCCTGCGCCTGTTCGCCCGCTCTGGAGCTGGATGGCCGGGTGCATGCGCGGCTCAGCGCGGAGCGTCTGGATGCCTTGCTCGACGCTTGCCGGGAGGACGCATGATGCCGCTTTATTTGCCCACTGATTCGCTGGCCCGTGCCGTGGGTGCCGATGAGGTGGCCGTGGCCCTTATCACTGCGGCCCAGCAACGCAATCTGCCGCTGGAGTTGCAGCGCACCAGTTCGCGCGGCCTGTATTGGCTGGAACCGCTGCTGGAAGTGGACAGCCCGCAAGGCCGAATCGGTTTTGGTCCGTTGACCGCTGCCGATGTGCCGTCGGTGCTCGATGCGTTGCACGGCGAGCCGTCCGCGCATCCGCTGGCCTTGGGGCTGGTGGAAGAATTGCCTTATCTGAAGTCTCAACAGCGCCTGCTGTTCGCCCGCGCCGGTATCACCCGGCCGCTGTCGCTGGACGATTACCGGACCCATGGCGGTTTCGAGGGTTTAACGAGGGCCGTGAGCGTTGGCGGTGAACAAACCGCGACGGCGGTATTCGATTCAGGCCTGCGTGGCCGTGGCGGCGCAGCCTTCCCGGCCGGGATCAAATGGCGCACCGTGCGCGCCACCCAGGCCGCGCAGAAATACATTGTGTGCAACGCCGACGAAGGCGATTCCGGCACCTTCGCCGATCGCATGTTGATGGAAGGCGACCCCTTCCTGCTGATCGAAGGCATGGCCATTGCCGGCATTACCGTCGGCGCCACCTATGGCTACATCTATGTGCGTTCGGAATACCCGGACGCCGTGATCATCCTGCGCAACGCGCTGCAGATTGCCCGGGAAAACGGTTACCTCGGCGCCAATGTCGGCGGCAGCGGCCTGGCCTTCGATATGGAAGTGCGCGTCGGGGCCGGCGCTTATATCTGCGGTGAAGAAACCGCGCTGCTGGACTCGCTGGAAGGCAAGCGCGGGATCGTCCGCGCCAAGCCACCGATCCCCGCGTTGAAAGGTCTGTTCGGTTTGCCGACGCTGGTGCACAACGTGCTGACCCTGGCCTCGGTGCCGCTGATTCTGGCCAAGGGCGCGCAGTTCTATCGCGACTACGGCATGGGCCGTTCTCTCGGCACCATGCCCTTCCAGCTGGCGGGCAATATTCGTCACGGCGGTTTGGTGGAACGGGCCTTTGGCCTGACCCTGCGCGAACTGGTGGAAGACTACGGCGGCGGCACCGCCAGCGGCCGGCCGCTGAAGGCTGCGCAGGTCGGCGGCCCGCTCGGTGCCTGGGTGCCACCTTCGCAGTTCGACACACCGTTGGATTACGAAGCGTTCGCCGGCATCGGCGCGATGCTCGGTCACGGTGGTGTCGTGGTGGCTGACGACAGCCTGGACATGGCCCACATGGCGCGCTTCGCGTTGCAGTTCTGCGCCGAGGAATCCTGCGGCAAATGCACGCCTTGCCGTATCGGCTCGACCCGCGGCGTCGAGGTGATCGACCGGATGCTCGCCGCACCCGACCAGAACGGTCGCGATGCGCAGGCGATCATCCTCAAGGACCTGTGCGACACGATGCAATACGGCTCGCTCTGCGCGCTGGGCGGCATGGCCCCCTTTCCGGTGATCAGCGCCCTCAAGTACTTCCCCGCCGACTTCGGTCTGCAATCTTCGGAGGCCGACCAATGATTACTCTCTTCGACCCGAACACCGATATCGATCTGGGCACGCCTGCACGCGAGAGCCAAGTGCAAGTCACGCTGAACATCGACGGCCGCAGCATCAGCGTGCCCGAAGGCACTTCGGTGATGCGCGCCGCCGCGCTGCTGGGCACCACCATTCCGAAACTGTGCGCCACCGACAGCCTCGAAGCCTTCGGCTCTTGCCGCATGTGCCTGGTGGAGATCGACGGCATGCGCGGCTACCCGGCGTCCTGCACCACGCCGGTCACGGAAGGCATGAGCGTGCACACGCAGACGCCGAAGCTCGCCACGCTGCGGCGCAATGTCATGGAGTTGTACATCTCCGATCACCCGCTGGACTGCCTGACCTGTTCGGCCAACGGCAACTGCGAGTTGCAAACCGTGGCCGGCCAGGTCGGCCTGCGGGAAGTGCGTTACGGCTATGAAGGCGAAAACCATCTGGCCGATGTGAAAGACACGTCCAACCCGTACTTCGATTACGACCCGAGCAAGTGCATCGTCTGCAACCGCTGCGTGCGTGCGTGCGAAGAAACCCAAGGCACTTTCGCCCTGACCATCACCGGGCGCGGGTTTGAGTCCCGTGTTTCTGCTGCCGGTGGTGAAAACTTCCTCGATTCGGAATGCGTGTCCTGCGGCGCCTGCGTGCAGGCTTGCCCGACCGCCACCCTGATGGAAAAAAGTGTGGTCGAACTCGGCCAGCCTGAACGCAGCGTCATCACCACGTGCGCCTATTGCGGTGTGGGTTGCTCGTTCCGCGCCGAGATGAAGGGCGACAAACTGGTGCGCATGGTTCCGGACAAGAACGGTCAGGCCAATCACGGCCATTCCTGCGTCAAGGGACGCTTTGCCTGGGGCTACGCGACCCACCCGGATCGCATCACCAAACCGATGATCCGCAGCCACATCAACGACCCGTGGCAGGAAGTCAGCTGGGATGAAGCGGTGACCTACGCTGCCAGCGAATTCCGTCGTTTGCAGCAAAAATATGGCCGCGATTCGATTGGCGGCATCACCTCCAGCCGCTGCACCAACGAAGAAACCTACCTCGTTCAAAAACTGGTACGCGCCGCGTTCGGCAATAACAACGTCGACACCTGCGCGCGGGTCTGCCACTCGCCGACCGGTTATGGCCTGAAACAAACCTTGGGCGAATCTGCCGGCACTCAGAGTTTCGACTCGGTGATGCAGGCCGACGTGATCCTGGTGATGGGCGCCAACCCCAGCGACGCGCACCCGGTGTTCGCTTCCCAACTCAAACGCCGTTTGCGCGAAGGCGCGCGGCTGATCGTCATCGACCCTCGACGCATTGACCTGGTGGACTCGGTGCATGCCCGCGCCGAATTGCACCTGGCCCTGCGTCCGGGCACCAACGTCGCGATGCTCAACGCCTTGGCCCATGTGATCGTCACCGAAGGCTTGCTCGACCAGACCTTTGTCGACGAACGTTGCGAGGGCAGCGATTTCACGCGCTGGAGCGAATTTGTCAGCCGCGCGGAAAACTCGCCGGAAGTGCTTGGTGAGATCTGCGGTGTGGCGCCTGCCGACATCCGCGCCGCCGCGCGCCTTTATGCGGGCGCCGGCAATGCCGCGATCTATTACGGCCTGGGCATCACCGAACACAGCCAGGGCAGCACGGCGGTGATGGGTATTGCCAACCTGGCCATGTCCACCGGCAACATCGGCCGCGAAGGCGTCGGCGTGAACCCGTTGCGTGGGCAGAACAACGTGCAGGGTTCCTGCGACATGGGCTCCTTCCCGCACGAGTTGCCTGGCTACCGGCACATCTCCAACGAAGTGGTGCGCACGCAGTTCGAACAGGCGTGGAACGTCACCTTGCAACCCGACCCCGGCCTGCGTATTCCCAACATGTTCGAAGCGGCGCTCGCCGGCAGTTTCAAAGGCTTGTATTGCCAGGGCGAAGACATTGCCCAGAGCGACCCGAATACCCAGCATGTGACGGCGGCACTGTCGGCCATGGAATGCGTGGTGGTGCAGGATATTTTCCTCAACGAAACCGCCAGGTTCGCCCACGTGTTCCTGCCGGGCAGTTCGTTTCTGGAAAAAGACGGCACGTTCACCAACGCCGAGCGGCGCATTTCGCGGGTACGCAAAGTCATGGAACCGCTGGGCGGCAAGGCTGACTGGGAAGGCACCGTCGCGCTGGCCAACGCGCTGGGTTACCCGATGAACTACCGGCATCCATCAGAAATCATGGATGAAATCGCCAGCCTGACGCCGACCTTCACCAACGTCAGCTACGCCGCCCTGGACAGCCACGGCAGCCTGCAATGGCCGTGCAACGCGGCGGCACCGGACGGCACGCCGACCATGCACATCGAGCAATTTGTGCGCGGCAAGGGCCGCTTCATGCTCACCGGTTATGTGCCCACCGAAGAGAAGGTCAACAATCGCTATCCGCTATTGCTGACCACCGGACGCATCCTCAGCCAGTACAACGTCGGCGCCCAGACCCGGCGCACCGAGAACGTCGCCTGGCACGACGAAGACCGTCTGGAAATTCACCCTACCGACGCCGAGAGTCGTGGCATCAACGAAGGTGACTGGGTCGGCATTGGCAGCCGCGCCGGGCAAACCGTACTGCGTGCGCGGGTCACCGAACGCGTGGCGCCGGGCGTGGTGTACACCACGTTCCACTTCCCGGAATCGGGGGCCAACGTCATCACCACCGACAACTCCGACTGGGCCACCAACTGTCCGGAGTACAAAGTCACGGCCGTGGAAGTCAGCCGCGTCTACCACCCTTCGGAATGGCAAAAACGTTACCAGGCGTTCAGCGATGAACAGGATCGTTTGCTCAAGGATCGCCGTCAGGCTCGTGGCGCTAAAGCCGAGGTGCGCCGATGAGTACGGACAATCTGATCAAGATGGCCAACCAGATCGCGCAGTATTTCGCCAGCGAACCGGACGAGCAAACGGCCGTGCTCGGCGTGCGCAATCATCTGCAGATGTACTGGACGCCGGGCATGCGCAAGGAATTGCTGGCCTGGCAGACGGAGCATCATGGGGCGGATCTGCATCCGTTGGCGCAGGCGGCCGTCAGTGGCGCGGGTTGGGAGGCTTAGTCTTCTTGAGCCCTGCTGAAAAGCTGTAGCAGCGAACCTGCTTGCGAGGCGGAGTGTCAGGCGAAATGAGGATGACTGACACTCCGCAAGACATTCAATGAGCATCGCCCCTGGTCGCTGGAAGGCAAACGTCTCGAAACCGTTTTCAGGCGTCAAAAAAACACAGTGGCGCGGTGCTATCACCTTGGTTTACTTTGCCCCTCAGAAGGCCCGTTTTCAGGGCACTTGAGCCGTATTTTTTTGGGGGAGCAGCATGAGCGCAGAGTGGAAACGTGCGGGAAAAATAGCCGGGGCGGTGCTGCTGATGTCGTCCTTGAGCGGTTGCATCCTGGACCCGGTGTATCTGATCGGTGCCGCGGTCAGTGCTGGCGACGATGACACCCCGGTGGCGGCCGCGGGGTCGGCGGCGTCGCTGTCGGAGGCCGACAACAGCGCCAATCTGCAAAAAATGATCACTCGGGAAGTCCCGGACCGCTATCGTCCGCGCAATTGTGACTACATCGAGATGGCCCTGTCCGAAGTCCCCGGTTACCAGAGCAGCACCAACGCCTATCTGAAGCAGGCCGGCGAAGCGCGCAAAGTCGCGGCCAGCCAGGTCTGGCTGGAAAAAGGCTGCACCTCCGGCAATTTCCCCAGTGGCAAGGTCGGGATTTCCATGGAAACCATCGACGCGCAGAAAGCCGCGATGTCCGGGCTACCGACCTCCGGCGTGGTGATTTACAGCACCGTCGCCGGCAGTCCGGCGCAGCAGGCCGGCATCCTGCCCAATGACGTGGTGGTGGCGGTGGATGAGCAGCCGATTGCCGACTCTATCGATTTCCGCGTGCTGGTGGCCAAGGCGCCGCTGGGCTCCACGGTCAGGCTCAAGGTCTGGCGCTACCTGGCGTTCCAGACGGTGCCGGTCGTGGTCGGGGCCGGGGGCACGCAAGTATCGATGCTGCCGGCGAGCGCCCCGTCGGCGAAGGCCAGTGCCAGTGCCAGTGCCAACACTTCCACCTCCAGCCTGCAAGGCATGAACCTCGGTACGGTAACAGCGTCCTACGCCAAGGCCGTGGGTCTGCCATCGGCGCAGGGCGCGTGGGTGATTGACACGGTCAAGGGCAGCCCGGCGGACAAGGCCGGAATCAAGCCGCTGGATGTGATCGTCGAGGTCAGCGGCCAGGAAGTCGCCAGCGCTCAGGACATGGCCGATATCTCCTCGAAGATGCGCGTGGGCTACAAGGCCACGGTCAGTGTGTGGCGCAACCAGGCCAAACGTGACGTGCAGGTGGTGCTGAAAAATGAATGATCAGCGGCTGAAGATTGTTCGTCTGGGCGCCGTGGCATTGATGGGCGCCTCCTTGTCGGGGTGCGTCGCTCAGGCGCTGAATGCCGCTTTCGAAGCGTCGATGACCCCGGAAACGGTCGGTGTCACCACGTCCACCTGGCGTGGCAAGTCCTGCGCCACCCTGGAATTCAGTGAAGCCAACATGGCCGGGCAAAAACAGGAAGCGGTGGCCAAGGGCGATACGCAGTTGGTCAAGATCACCGGGTGGCAAATGGATGCGATCCGTCAGGTGCGCACCGAACAGGGCTGTATCGCCGGCACTGCCGGGGCCACGGTGCCGGCCTCGGGGCAGGTGACGGCCTACGGTTATTGCACGACCAGCACCGAAGAGCATGTCTACGTGACGCCGGTGTTTACCTATGGCGATTTCTATTCGGACGGCGCCGCGGCGGAATCGGCGGCCTTCACCACGATGTTGCGGTCGACCTACGGCTACACGGGCAGCGGTGGCGGCTGTGTGATGGAAGACAGCCCGGCCAAGGCGCAAGCGGCCATGGAGCGCACGGCCAATATCACCACGATGATCATCGGTTGGAGCACGGTGCACGTGCCCTGGACCCCGCCGCCGATGGTCAAGGCGCCCAAGGCCGCCGTCGCCACAACCCCGGCGTCGGTGCCAGGCAAAACCTCCACGGCGACCGCCACGGCCAGCAACAACGTCGAGGCCCAAGGCCTCGGCCTGACCCTGGAAACCCCCAACCCCGAACTGGTCAAGGCCTTGGGCCTGAAAGACAGCAGCGGTGCCTGGGTGGTCGACGTGACGCCGGGCAGCGCGGCGGCCAAGGCCGGGATCAAAGCCATGGACGTGATCCAGGATGTGTCCGGGCAACAGGTCAATGTGCCAGGCGATGTGCAGGCGATTACCGGTAAGTTGCGTGCCGGTTACAAGGCAACCCTCGGCGTGTGGCGTGATCGCGGCAGTCACGAGGTGAGCCTGGTGATTCCGGCCGGCGCCGTGGCACCCGCAACGGTGGCCAAGTTGCAACCGGTTGCGCCAGCACCGAGCGTGCCGACAGTGGCGTCGACGGTGGCCCCGGCACAAGCCACGGTCCCTGACGGCAAGCCGTTCTGTCACGCCTATATCTATGTGGTGAAAAAGCCTGGCGGCTGGCAGTCGTCGATTTTCCAGACCACCAGCGATAACCAGACCTCGTCGGTGATGATCGCGTCGCTGGCGAAGTTCGTCGCCCAAGTGCGGCAGGAACAACCGGAGCAGTGGCGGCCCTTTACCTTCGCGCCCGAGCAGTGCTCGCCGCAGGTGGGTTATTGCTATGCCAACGGCGAAAAGTCGCTGTTGAAGGCCGATCAAATGGCCGGCCAGTTCTGCTTCGCGACCCGTGCCGAGGCCGAGACCCACGTCGCGTCCTTCAACAGCGTGAAGCCGGTGTACGAGCAGGTCGATTTCAAGCCTTGATCACCCGATAAATCGCGCACTGGCCCCGAGTTTTTTTCGGGGCCTTTGGTCGCGCCTGTCAGAGCAAATGCCTGGAGATCAACTTCGAGATTTCTACCATTGATGTCTTGCCGGTGAATTCGAACTTCACCTTGCCCAGCGACGAGAAATAAATCTCCAGCTCGGAATCATCTAAACCGGAGGCGAGGGTACACCACGCTATTGATTTGCTATCGTGCGCGCCATCGCCTCACCTCAAAGAAAATTGAAACTGTTGTTTACAAGGAAGACTGGATGGTACTCATCGGCATGTTGGTGTTTTTCGCGGCGTCGGCCGGGAGTTGGTTCTGGATCGTGCGCAACCGTGGCAGCTTCAATCTGTGGCTGGCCAACCTGGCCGGGGCGCTGGCCAGTTTCATGATCGGGATTCTCGTGCTGATTTTTATTGGCTCCGACCAAGCGACAACACGGGCACCGGCCTACTTTCTCTACTCGTTCATGCTGATCATCGGCGCGTTCGTCGGCACATGGCTGCTGGTTGTCGGCAGATTCAAGCCGGAGGAACGTCCGGTCGGGCGCCATTTGATCGGCGGTTCCTGCGGTCTGGTGGCGGCATTGATCGCGTTAGTGGCGTGGGCGACGATCTTTCCAGCGAAGTGATCGCGCCCCTGCCCCCACCAAATTTCGGCGGCACACCAGCGGCAAGCCAGTGGCAATCAGACAACCCTTGCCGCTGGCTGCGTTATCATCGCCCGCTCTGTGCCCCAGGAACCGTGAACCCGGATGTCCCTCTCTCTGCCATTACCTGACGATTGCCCCTCGCTGCCACCGGTTCTGGCCGGCCCGATCTTGCGGCGGCTGGAGCCGGCTCGGCTGGTGTTGTGGCTGGTCGGATCACGGCCGCTGTCGCTGACCTTGCGCCTGCAAAACCGTGAGGACATGCGCCTGGATGGCGGACAGTGCAGCGTCATCCCGATAGGCACGCACGCGTTTATCCATTTGATCGACGTGCCCTTGGCGACCGCCCTGTCCTGCGACACCTTGATCGAATACGACCTGCTGATTGATGACGCGGCGAGCGGCATTGCCGACTGGGCGCCGCACCTGTTGTATGGCGACGCGCGCTCGCCGAACTTCGTGTTGCGCTCACGGATCGATCAGTTGCTGCACGGTTCCTGCCGCAAACCCCATCACCCGGCCACCGACGGCTTGCTCTGTGTCGATCAATTGCTGGCGAGCCCCCATGACGCGACGGAGCGCCCGGCCCTGCTGATGATGAGCGGCGACCAGGTCTACGCCGACGATGTTGCCGGGCCGATGTTGCGCGCCATTCATGCCTTGATCGCGCGCCTCGGACTGTTCGAAGAACACCTTGAAGGCGCGGTGGTCAGTGACAGCGCCAAACTCTACGAACACCCCGCCAGTTACTACCATCGTGCGGATTTGTTACCGGCGCTTGAAAGCAACAAAACCCTGCGCGAGCGATTTTTCGGCGGGGCGCGCAAGCCGATTTTCACCAGCAGCAGCGCCGACAATCATCTGGTGACGCTCGCTGAAGTGCTGGCCATGTACTTGCTGGTCTGGTCGCCGACACCCTGGACGCTGATCAACCCGCAACCGCCCGTGCTGACGCCCGAAAGGCGCAAGCGTTACGCCCTGGAACAAACGCGTATCGATGGCTTCAAGGCCGGGCTGGGTGGCGTCGCGCGGGCCATGGCGCATCTGCCGTGCCTGATGATTTTTGACGATCACGACATCACCGATGACTGGAATCTGTCCGCGCAGTGGGAGGAAACCGCCTACGGCCATCCGTTTTCCAAACGCATCATTGGCAATGCGCTGATCGCTTACATGCTGTGTCAGGGCTGGGGCAATAACCCGGATGCGTTTGCCGCATTGCTGGAAAGAACCCGCTTGTTGAGTGGCACCGGGCACGACCGTTACCTCGACAGTCCGGTGCAGGACGGCTTGATCGATGAACTGCTGGGCTTTCAACAGTGGCATTACGTACTGCCGACGAGCCCGGCGCTGGTGGTCATCGACACCCGCACCCGTCGCTGGCGCAGCGAGATGAACCTCAAGCAACCCTCGGGCCTGCTGGACTGGGAAGCGCTCAGCGAATTGCAGCAGGAACTGCTGGATCATCCGTCGGCGATCATCGTTTCGCCGGCGCCGGTGTTCGGCGTGAAACTGATCGAAACCGTGCAAAAAGTCTTCAGTTGGTGCGGTTATCCGCTGTTGGTGGACGCCGAAAACTGGATGGCCCATCGCGGCGCGGCGCAGGTGATCCTGAACATTTTCCGGCACTCGCGCACACCGGGTAACTACGTGGTGCTGTCAGGCGATGTGCATTATTCCTTCGTCTACGAAGTCTTGATCCGCCACCGCAAGGCCGGTCCGCGCATCTGGCAGATCACCAGCAGCGGCATCAAGAACGAGTTCCCGCCGAGGCTGCTCGAATGGTTCGACCGCCTCAACCGCTGGCTCTACTCACCGCGCTCGCCCCTTAACTGGCTGACCAAACGCCGCCGCATGCGCATCATCCCGCACATTCCCGAACACGCCGAAGCGGGTGAGCGACTGTGGAACTCGGCGGGCATCGGGCAGGTGTTCTTCAATGAAAAGGGCCAGCCTGAGGCGATCTTCCAGCACAACTCAAACGGTTCGCCCAAGACGCGGATGGTGGCGCCTGAGCACGACGACTGACTTTACTGTGATGAAAGCGAACATCGCGTCATAACCCGGCTAGGCTCACCTCGCCATTCGTTAGCGAACACTGTGGGGACACGCCCTTGTTTGAACACCTGGATTTCAATTATCTGCTCGCCACTTACGGCTATGGGGCGGTGTTCTTCGGCTGTCTGGTTGAGGGTGAAACCATCCTGATACTGGGCGGCATGGCGGCCCATCAGCATCTGCTGCATCTGTGGCCGGTGATAGGCTGGGCCAGTCTGGGTGGCATGTTCGGGGACCAATTGTTGTTCTGGAGCGGGCGCTATTTCGGCGCACGCCTGCTACCGCGCTTGCAGCGTCAACAAGCGGCCATCGAGCGCGTGAACGGCATGATCACCCGCTACCCGTCGACCTCGGTGTTCGCGGTGAGGTTTCTGTACGGCATGCGCTTGGTGGGACCGGTGGTGATTGGCGCCAGCGGCCTGTCGCCGATCCGTTTCACGTTGTTGAACGCGTTGGGCGCCGTGGTGTGGGCGACGCTGTTTGCCAGCGCCGGTTATTGGGCCGGGGAAGCGCTTGAAAGCATGCTCGGCAACCTGAAACCCTATCGCTTGCCGATTGCGCTGGGGGTTTTGGTGTTGGCGGTGGCGATTGCGTTGATTCGGCATTGGCGGGTGAAGGTGCGTGATGCGAGAACAGCACAGCAACGCGCCGCCAGAGAAAACCGACCATCGTGAAACGGCAGAATTATCGGAATGGGATTACATCGATGACGGAAATGTCCTGAGGACACTTCAGCGATACTCGAGTCACGCGCAGATATGCCGTTTGCGCATCAATCACTCGTAGGTATCAACTTGTCATCCTGTACTCATTTCTGTACGTTCTTTGCACCCAGCGAGGAATACGACATGCAAACCATCAACTACACCACCGCACGGGCCCATCTGGCGGAAACCATGGATCGGGTCAATGAAGACCGCGCGCCACTGCTGGTCACGCGTCAAAAAGGCGAACCGGTGGTGATGATGTCCCTGGCGGAGTACAACGCCCTCGAAGAAACTGCCTATCTGTTGCGCTCCCCTGCCAACGCTGAACGGCTGATTAAGTCGGTCAGCGATCTGCGTGCGGGGATCACTCAGCCCAGACAATTAATTGAAGAATGAAAATTGAGTTCACTCCTGACGGTTGGGACGACTATTTATGGTTTCAACGAAACGATAAGGCCGGACTCAAAAGAATCAATCTCCTGATTAAATCGATCCAGCGTGACCCCTTTGCCGGGCTTGGAAAACCTGAGCCGCTCAAACACAATTTTGGTGGCTTGTGGTCGCGCCGGATTACTGCTGAACATCGCTTGGTTTATTCGATTGACGACGCAGTGGTGAGCATTGTGATGTGCCGATATCACTACTGAGCGAAGCGCCAGTATTTACTACGCTCCGTAGGAGCTGCAGAAATCGCTCCCACGGGCGTGGAGACGACTGGCACTCCGTGTAAAAAACAATGGCGCCTGATCGGGCATGGGCATTGTGATGCTGCCCGACGCCCTGGTGGAGCAAGATCTACTCGATGGCAAACTGGTCGCGCTGATGCCGGACTACCAACTGCCCAGTCGCCCCATGAACCAGTTTGTACGCCCCGGATCGCTACCGTTCGCCGAAACTTCGACGCTTCGTCGACTTCGCCACGCAGAGGTGGGGCAAGCACTAGCCGCAACGAGGCGCCATGCCTTAATCTGCGCGACTGATGAGTCACTTTGATGTCGTCAATTCAGCAGGGAGAGCGGTGATGGGGGAAGCATCGAATATCGAACCGTTGAAACTCAATGTGTCGGATTTGAACGAAAACATGCTGCACACCATTCTGGAACTGGTGAGTGACGGCATCTGGGACTGGAACGCCAATACCGGGTTTGTCTACCGCAACCCCGGCTGGTATGAAATGCTCGGCTACGCGGCCCACTCCCTCGACAACACCGTGTTCACTTGGGAAAACGTGATTCACGCCGACGATTACCCTCGGGTAATGGCGGTATTTGATGATTACCTGAACCAGCGAGCACCCAGCTATCAGGCCGAGTATCGCTGCCGCATGCAGGACGGCAGCTACACCTGGATCGAAGATCGCGGTTACGTGCTGGCGCGCAATGCCGACGGATCGGTGGCGCGCATGGTCGGTGCGCACCGCAGTATCGAAGACAAAAGACGCCTGTTCGAAGCGCTGGAACGACGCAATCAATCCCTCGAAGCCGTCGTGGAAGAACGCACCCGAGAGCTTTCCCGGGTCAACCAGCAGCTTCAGGCTCAACTCGAAGAGAACCGCAAACTCGCCGAAACCGATGCCCTGACATCAATCGCCAACCGCTATCTTCTGGAAAAAACCCTGCCCCAGGAATGCGAGCGCGCCCAGCGCTTTCGCCAGCCGCTGTCCCTGATCGCCATGGACATCGACGACTTCAAGATCATCAACGATCACTATGGCCATGCGTTGGGCGATGCTGCGTTGGTGCAGGTGGTCCAAAGCGTGAAGCAATTCGCGCGCGACGGCGATCTGCTGGCGCGATGGGGCGGTGACGAGTTCATCCTGATCCTGCCCAATACTTCGTTGACCGACGCCAGAACCTTCGCCGAGAACATCCGCCAAGGCCTGTCGATCCTGCCGTCCGTGGGCGAATTTCAAGTGACCATGAGCTTCGGCGTGGTGCAGCGCTTTGAAGAAGAACTGCAAACCGGCCTGCTGGGCCGGGCCGATCAGGCGCTGTATCGGTCGAAGATCGCCGGCAAGAATGTGATTTCGGGATGAGCGGCACCCTGTCTGTAGCTGACGTGCGTCCCTCGGATATCGAGTCGATTCGGCTGTTTCTCGGGCGCAACGGATGGGCTCACCGCACGGGCTCGACGGAGCATTTTGCGCAGTTGGTTACCCACTCTCAGCGCACCGCCCTTGCCCTCAAGGATGGCGAAATCGTCGGATTTGCCCGCGCCATCACCGACGGAATATCCAACGGGTATCTGTCGATGGTCGTCGTGTGTGGACACCATCGACGCGAAGGCATTGGTCGCGCACTGGTTGAGCACGTCATGGGCGACAACACCGCCATTACCTGGGTATTGCGATCCGGTAGGGAAGGCGCCTCGGATTTCTTTTCAAGGCTCGGCTTTGAAACTTCAAGTATCGCGATGGAACGTCCACGCCGCTGAAACCACCCCAACCCTTATATCCCCGCCTTCACCAACACCGGTTTCTCCTGATACCGATCCGGATACAACTGCTTCAACTGCGCCACTTTCGGCATGTCGTTGATCACGATGTACGGATACGTCGGGTGTTCGGTCAAAAAGTCCTGGTGGTAATCCTCTGCCGGATAGAAACCGTTGTAGCTTTCCAGCTTGGTGACAATCGGTTTGCTGAACGAATGCGCCGCGTCGAGCTGGGCGATGTAGGCCTGGGCCACCCGCTGCTGTTCAGCGTTTTCAGTGAAAATCGCCGACCGATATTGAGTCCCGCTGTCGGGCCCCTGACGGTTCAGTTCGGTCGGGTTATGCGCCACCGAGAAATAGATCTGCAGCAAGGCGCCGTAACTGACCTGCGTCGGATCGAACGTGACCTCTACCGATTCGGCATGGCCAGTGTCGCCCTCACTGACCCGCTCGTATTGAGCGGTATTGGCAGCGCCGCCAGCGTAACCGGACACGGCTTTCTTCACGCCTTTGACGTGCTGAAACACCCCTTGAACGCCCCAGAAGCAACCGCCGGCAAAAACTGCCGTTTCGCTGTGCGCCTGGCTTTTTTCATCGAGGGTCGGCGGCGGGATGGCGACTGCATCCTCGGCGCTGCCGAAAGAAAACGCAGCGCATTGGCCGATGACACCGGCCGCAACCAGGCCCAACAGGGTGCGCCGCCAGGTAAATGGACTTTTCATGAAACTGACTCCTGAATAGATGAAGGACGATCAACCGAACGTAAAGGCATACGCCGACACCCCCGGATCGAGAAACTCGATGGTGAAAGTCCGATCCGTCACACCGCCGCTTTGGCGCACCAATTGGTACAAACGCTGTTCTGTCACGCTGCCGCTACCATCGGCGGCCACATCGGTTCCGTGGGCATCGCCGGGTGGCTTCCCGTCAATCAGCACTTTGAACCGCACCGGTTTGCCGTCGGCGCCAGGCCCCAGCACCAAGTGCAAATCACGAGCGTGGAAGCGGTAAACGATGCGACTGGCCGAGGCGCCTGAGGTGGCTCGCTCCGAGCCGACATTCCATTGCCCTTCCAGCCCCCAGTCGTTGAGCGCCAGTTGTGGCGGGGCTGTGTAGGCAGACACTTGGTCCGGCACCAGGCTGGTTTCAGGCACGAAATGCTCGGCACGCTGGTAGCCGACGTACGTTTCCGGCGATTGCACTTCGTTCATGTCCGGGGCGAGCTGGACACCCTTGGCATCGGCATTGATCAGGCCATCGGCGACTTTGGAAGCGCCCGCCTCGCGCAGCAGTTGCTGAATGACTCGCTCCGATTCGGCGTATTCGCCTTCACCGAAGTGGTGATAACGAATGCGTCCCTGAGCATCGGCGAAGTAGTGCGCCGGCCAGTATTCGTTGTTGAACGCACGCCAGACCTTGAAGTCGTTATCGATCGCCACCGGGTAGTTGATGCCCAGGTCTTTCATGGCTTTGGTGACATTGTTCACGTTGCGCTCGAACGCAAACTCGGGCGCATGCACGCCGATGACGACCAGTCCCTGATCACGGTACTTTTCGGCCCAGGCTTTCACATACGGCAAGGTGCGCAGGCAGTTGATGCAGGAGTAGGTCCAGAAATCCACCAGCACCACTTTGCCTTTCAATGCCTGTGCGGTTAACGGTGGCGAATTGAGCCACTGCACAGCGCCATCGAGTTCGGGGAGATTGCCTTCAATCGGCAACGCGCCCGGCGCTTTGTCAGCGACGGTCATCGCGCCTGCGCTGGCAGGCACCTGTGCCGCCATTGCCCCCGTGCCAGACGCTGACTTGCCGGCCAATCGCCCGACCAATGCTTGCTCGATACCGCCGGTCGAGGCACTGGAAAACCGCGCCAGGATCCCGGTATCCAGCCCCAGTGCAATCGCCGCGACGCCTGCCAGCATCGCCGCCCCAAGAGCCCGGCGGACCCACTCGCCGGCACCGATGGAGCGCTTCATCGCCGCGAACACTTTACCGCCCAGCAACAACGCCACGGCGAGGGAAGTCGCGGCGCCCAGGGCGTAAGCCAGCAACAACAAGGTGGTCGCGACACTCGCCCCTTGCAGCGCCGCGCCCGTCAGCAACAGGCCCAAAATCGGTCCGGCACACGGCGCCCAGAGCAACCCCGTGGCAACGCCGATCAGGAACGAAGCACCGGGACGCGGCCGGGCATCGGCGCCCGCCGCTTCCGACAGTCGGCTGCCGGCCGCCACCAAGGGTCGCGTCAGGCGTTCAGCCAGGCGAGGCAGCAGCAGCGTCAACCCGAATAGTGCAACAAACAGCAACGCGAGCCAGCGCCCGTACTGATTGAGTTGCACCACCCAGCCGCCACCCACCGCCGCCAACGTCGCGACCAGCGCGAAGGTCAGCGCCATGCCTGCCAGCAACGGCAAGCCACTTTTCATGAACGGTTGCCCGGTGCGCGCGAAGACAAAAGGCAAAACCGGGAGAATGCACGGACTGACGATCGTCAGCACCCCACCGAGATAAGCGAGAACCAGAAGCCACATAGCGTCGACCTGCATCAGATGAGTGGAGTAAACCGTGGATCAAGCGGTCCGGGGCTCGAACTTCATTGCCGTGCCGTTCATGCAGTAACGCAGTCCGGTGGGTTTGGGCCCATCGTCGAAGACATGCCCCAGGTGCCCACCGCAACGCCGGCAGTGGACCTCCTCGCGCACGACGCCGAATGAACGGTCCTGGCGCGTTGCCACGGCTTTGTCCAAAGGTGTCCAGAAGCTCGGCCAACCGGTGCGACTGTCGAACTTGGTATCGGAGGAAAACAGCGGCAGATCACAACCGGCACAGGCGAATGTGCCCGTGCGATGTTCGTTGTTCAACGCGCTGCTGTAGGCCCGTTCGGTGCCCTCCTCGCGCAGGATTTCGTATTGCTCGGCGCTGAGCATGGCGCGCCATTCGCTGTCGCTGTGCGTCACCTCGAACGCCTCCTCGGCACTGGCATCACTCACCAGCGCGGACGTCGCGGCAAATTTTGGCAACACACCGATGACCAGGGCTGCAGCGCCCAGCCCGCCGCTCGCTAATAGAAACTGTCGCCGTGAAAACATGGTGGTCTCCAAAAAATCCAGGTGCCTGTCTTGGAACACAGCCTAGGCTTGGGTTGATCGCCAAATCCTCACGGGAAGTTAAACAATTCGTGATAACTCCGGCCGAGGAAAACCCGCACAATGCGGCCATTGCGCTACAAAGGATTGAGCTTTATGGAACCGAACAAACGTGTCCTGGTGGTCGAGGACGACCTTCACATCGCCGACCTGATCTGCCTGCATCTTCGCGATGAGCAGTTCGAGGTGGTGCACTGCGCCGACGGTGATGAAGGCATGCGACTGCTGCAGCAAGGAAGCTGGGACGCACTGATCCTCGACCTGATGCTGCCCGGCGTCGATGGTCTCGAAATCTGCCGCCGGGCGCGGGCGATGGCCCGCTACACACCGATCATCATCACCAGTGCGCGCTCCAGTGAAGTCCACCGCATTCTTGGGCTGGAACTCGGCGCCGACGATTACCTGGCCAAACCTTTTTCCATGCTGGAACTGGTGGCGCGGGTCAAAGCGCTGTTGCGACGGGTCGATGCCATGGCCCGCAACCTGAAAATGGACGCCGGAAGCCTGATCACCGAGGGGCTGTCCATCGACCCGATCACTCGCGATGTCGCCCTCGACGGCCGTCGCCTGGACCTCACGCCACGGGAGTTCGACTTGCTGTATTTCTTCGTCCGCCAGCCCGGCAAGGTGTTCTCGCGCATGGACCTGCTCAACGCGGTGTGGGGTTACAGCCATGAAGGCTACGAACACACGGTCAACACCCATATCAATCGCCTGCGGGCGAAAATCGAAACCGATCCGGGGCAACCCGCTCGCATCCTCACGGTATGGGGTCGCGGCTATAAATTCGCGTCCCGGGAGGAGCAGCCATGAGGCTGACCCTGACACAGCGCCTGTCTCTGGTTTTTGCCGTGCTGCTGCTGGTGTGCTGCGGCACATCGGCCTGGATGCAGGTGCGCTCCAATCAGATGCATGAACAGGAAGTGGTGCAAGGTTTGTCGCGCGACCTTGCCCAACATATCGCCGCCGATACGGTGCTGATGGACACCAAAGGCTTGATGCCGGGCGCCGTGCGCGATTTGTTCAGCCAACTGATGCTGGTCAACCCCAGTGTCGAGGTCTATCTGCTGGACACCACAGGCAAGATCGTCGGCAGCGCCGCCCCCGAAGGCCGAATTCGTCGTGAACGGGTGGACCTCGCGCCCCTCCAGCGCCTGCTCAAGGGCGATACGCTGCCGATTCTCGGCGACGACCCGCGCAGCCTTGATGGGCGCAAGGTGTTCAGCGCCGCACCGCTGAAAGTCGACGGTAAGCCGGCAGGTTATCTTTACGTGGTGCTGCTCGGCGAAGACCACGATCGCCTGGCCGAGCGCGGCGCTACCAGCGCGGCCCTTAATACCGCGCTGCTTTCCATTGCGTTGGTCGCCCTGCTCTGCCTGATCGCAGGTCTGAGCGCATTTGCCCTGATCACTCGCCCCTTGCGTCGCCTGACTGAAAAAGTCAGCCAGTTCGACATTGACGGTGTCCCGTGCACATCTCCCGCACCGCAACCGGTGGAAAAAGCCGCCAGTCACGACGAGATTGCGATACTCGACGCCGCCTTCCGCCAGATGCAAACCCGCCTCAGTGAGCAGTGGCGCTCGTTGACCCGACAGGATCAGGAGCGCCGCGAGCTGGTGGCGAACATTTCCCACGATCTGCGCACGCCACTGGCCTCGTTGCATGGCTACCTGGAAACCCTGTCGCTCAAGGATTCCACCCTGTCCCCCGCCGACCGCCGGCGTTATCTGGGCATTGCTCTGGATCAAAGCCGCAAGGTCGGCGGGCTAGCGCAAGCGCTGCTGGAGTTGGTGCGGCTGGAACACGGCTTTGTCCAACCGGTGCTTGAACGTTTTTCCATGACCGATCTGGTGCAGGACATCTTCCAGAAATTCGAACTGACCGCCGAGGCGCGCCAGATCGAACTCAAGGCAGACTTCGCGCCCAATGTGTCGGTGGCCTGCGCCGACCTGGGGCTGATCGAGCGGGTACTGACCAATCTGTTCGACAACGCCCTGCGCGATACACCCCAGGGCGGAGAAATCGAACTGAGCCTGCGTCCGCAGGGGGCTTTTATCGAAGTCACCGTCAGCGACACGGGCCCCGGTATCGCCGCCGAATTGCGCGAAGGGCTGTTCCTGCGACCGTTCAACATCGGTGGGGCACGGCGCGATGGCGGGCTAGGGTTGCGCATCGTGCATCGAATCCTGCAACTGCACGGACGCGACATCCAGTTGATCGACGTTCCGGGGCGTGGCGCGACCTTCCGCTTCACCTTGCCGGTGGATATGCAAACGGCGGAGGAATGGGCTGTACGTTCAATGAATTTGAATTCAATGGGGAAATAACCCCGCTTCTGCGGTCACAACCTGGAACCCGACGCGGAGGTGAAACATGTTGCTGACTGCCAGAACGCCGCTGTACATCGGCTGTGCCGGCTGGAGCCTGCCCCGCGACCAATGGACGGCATTTCCCGACGAAGGCACGCATTTGCAGCGGTACGCAGCACGATTTTCCTGCGCGGAAATCAATAGCTCGTTCTATCGGCCTCACCGCCCGGCAACGTATGCGAAGTGGGCCGACAGCGTACCTGAAGGCTTTCGGTTCGCGGTCAAAGTCCCCAAGCAAATCACCCACGAGGCTCGCTTGCTGGACTGTGAACAATTGCTCGCTGACTTTATCGGCCAATGCGTTCACCTGGGGCAAAAGCTTGGGTGCCTGTTGATCCAGCTGCCGCCGACCCTGGCCTTTGACGGCAACACCGCACGCCGCTTCTTCGGCGCATTTCGTTCGCGTTACGACGGATTTGCAGTGCTCGAACCAAGACACGGCAGTTGGCAGACACCTGAGGCGCAAGGCTTGTTGATCGAGCATCGAATCGGGCAAGTGGCCGCTGACCCATCGCCGCTGCCCAACGGTGATTTACCGGGTGCCTGGCCCGGCATCCGCTATTTTCGACTGCATGGATCACCGCGCATTTACTACTCAAGCTACGAAAAGCCATGGCTGGAAGCGCTGGCGCAACGGTTACAAATCCCGAGCGACCGCAACCCCGTCTGGTGCATTTTCGACAACACCGCCAGCGGCGCGGCGACGGCCAATGCATTGCAGTTACAGCGAATGACCGAGCAATAACTGACTCCCCCGGTAACAACCGCTATGATCGCCGCTCCTGATTTCGGCACGGACGCTGCGCGATGCTCAATACCCTGCAAAACACCCCGCTGTGGGTTTACGCGGTCTTTTTGTTGCTCTGCTATATCGGCATCAAGGCCCTCTCCCCGACCCGCGAAAGCAAAACTTCATTAATGCTGACGCCGCCGATTTTTTTGGTTTGGTCGCTGTATTCACTGAATCTGACGCTCAACCCAACGCTGTCAATCAGTTGCTGGCTGGCGGCTGTGGCCGTGGGCAGCGTCCTTGCCCTGGTGATTTTTTCGCGCAACGGTCTCGAACTCGATCAAGCGCAAACCGGGGTGGTTGTACCGGGCACGGCGAAAACCCTGGTGATCTACCTGCTGTTTTTCGCGGTTAACTATTATTTCGGCTACGAAGCCGAGGTCAACCCGGAGTATTCGGCCACGCTGCCAATGGTGTTGCTCAAGGCTTGCGCATCGGGTTTTGCGAGTGGTTTGTTTTGCGGGCGTTCGATCAGGTTTTATCAAGCGTTCCGCGCCCTGAAGCTCGCGCCTGTGTAGCAGCTGCCGCAGGGATTGGCAGGTCTTTTGTCTGACAGCCGTGACAACGCCGCCTCGGTCCAATAGATTAGGCGGCCGGAAAAGGCCCCGCGCTTTCTCGCCTCAATTCAAGTTAAAGAAGTAGTGAAATTTCAATGTCCGATTCCAACACCGCTGAATCCGTAGTCACCTTGTCGTCCAAAGCGGAATACGAAAACTCCATCAATCTTTCACAGCATGTGCCCCAGGCCAAAACCATCAGCGAGATGGTTCTGGACGCTTTTCAATCCTCCCGCGAAAGCGACCAGATCCGCGAGCTGCGCGCGGCGATTCGCCAGGCGCACGACAGCTTCGACGACGATAAAGCCTATGAGCTGATGGGTGAACTCAAGCAACTCAAGGACGCCGAAGCGGCTGACATTGCCGCCCTGGAAGACCTGAGCAGCAAATTCTCGATTGGCCGGATTCTCTCCAGCTTCAAGGATGACCCGGCGTTTCAGGAAGTCGTCTACGGCCTGGCGCTGAAGGTGCTGAACCAGACGCATCAAGCCATCAGCAACCCGAGCAGCGGCAAGAGCAAAGTCGCTCGCGCCAAGAAAGACGTCGAAGTGTTCACCATCAGCAAGGACGGCAGCAGTGTCACGCTGCCGTTACGCACCCCGCGTTCGCGCCTGAACGTCGACCGTGAAGCGCTGGAGTTCCTGGGTTTGACCTTCGTCGGTGAAGGCGAAGAAGCGGAGCTGGAAAGCGAGACCTTCGTGGACAACAGCGGCGCCGAACAAGCGGTCAACCGCAAGAACATCATCACCGCGTTGCAGCAGCAAACCGCGTTCGATGGCTACACCATCACCGCGCAGTAACACGCTTCAGCTGAAAGCCCCGCCCTTGCCGCGGGGCTTTTTATTGCCCGCGGGATTTATATCGACGCATGGAGGGCCGCAATCATGTCGACTTCAATTGGCGCGTTTTTTGGCAACTGGTAAACGCCAACCGTCGTGCGGGTGTGTTTACCGGCGTCGCCCAGCACGTGCGTGAACACATCCGAGGCACCGTTGGCCACTTCACTGAGGTCGACAAAATCAAACGTGGATTTCACGTACACCGTGATGCGCAGCAGCGCCTTAACGTTATCCAGCGTCCCGAGGGCTTCACGGATCAGCGCCAGCCCGCGAATCGCGCTGATGGCGGCAGCCTCTTGCGCATCGGCCATGCTCAGTTCCAGACCGACCCGGCCGGGGTATTGAATCTTGCCGTTCATGCGCGGCACCAGTCCACTGACATACAGTTCATCGTTATGCCGAAGCAGTGGCGCGTAATGCCCTCCGGCGGCGTTCTCGTCGTAGATATCAAAGCCATGTTCTTTGGCCATTGCGAGAAAACGTTCATCGCGCCTCATTTGCTTACTCATCCACCGAACCCTCTTAATCAATCTTGCAGACCGCGTCGTCGATGGTAGAGACAGACGCCTCTCTTGATCAGGGCAAGTTCGTATAGAATCCAGCGAACTTTACTGCCAGGGAGACCAGTAAAATGCAGGTTCAGCGCGCCGTGATCGCGGCCCTCGAGTTCCAGCCCGGCGTGCCGCTGGTCCAGCAGATCGTCGATCATCTGTCGTTCGCGATCAGCCAGGGAACGCTGCCGCACGGGGCCAAGTTGCCACCGATTCGTGAACTCTGCGAGCTGTTGAACGTCGGCAAATCCACGATGGTCGATGCACTTGATCACTTGCGGGCCAAGGGGTTGGTGGTCTCGCGCCAGGGCTCGGGGCATTACGTGCACCGGGCCAATGTGCAGACGCAAACCGCCGCGGACCAGCATCTGCAATCCCAGGACACGCTCAGTCGGGTGCGCCGCGCCGTGCTGCAAGACAACGGCGCGCTGCGTCCCGGCTGCGGCTTTCTGCCCGGTTCATGGCTGCCCGCCGAAGAATTGCTCAAAGCCGTGCGCGGCACCCTTCGCGCAACCTCACTGCGCATGGGCGAATACGGGGAGGTCGGCGGTTACCTGCCGTTGCGCGAGGCGTTGCGGGTCAAGCTGGCGACCGTCGGCATCGAGGTGCCGGTGGCGCAGATCATCACCACGTCCAACACCATGCAGGCGATCGACTTGCTGATGCGCCTGTTGATAAAACCTGGCGACACGGTGCTGCTTGACGACCCGTGCTATTTCAACCTGCACACCAACCTCGCACTGCATGGCGCCAACGTCATCACCGTTGCCCGCACTAGCGAAGGCCTGGACCTCGACGCTTTCGAGCAACGGGTGATTGCCCACAAACCCGTGCTCTACATGACCAACAGCACGCTGCACAACCCGACCGGGCACTCTTTTTCCGCCGCGCAGGTGTATCGCTTGCTGGAACTGAGCCACCGTTATGGCTTCCACATCGTTGAGGACGACCTGTACGGCGACCTCCAGCAACGACGCACACCGCGCCTGGCCGCGAGCGGCCTGGACAATGTCAGTTATGTGTCCGGGTTTTCGAAGACCCTGACGGCCAACAGCCGGGTCAGCTATACCGCGTTATCGCCGCAACTCGCCGCCCGAATAACCACCCTGAAAATGAGCTGCGGCGGCGTGACGTCGGAACTGGCGGAGCAAATCACTTGCACGATGCTCAGCAATGGCAGCTACGCCAAACACACGCGACGAACCGTTGATCGCCTGTATGAATCGAGTAGCCGGGTGGCGCGCTGGCTGGTCGAAGCCGGGTGTTCGGTGTCATCGCTGCCGGGGGAAGGGTTGTTCATCTGGACGCGTTTGCCCGCAGGTTTGCATGCCGAAACGCTGGCTGCCAAAGGCTTGGATAACGGCCTGGTGCTGGCGCCTGGAACGCTGCTGAGCAAAGCGGCGGATGCCAACAACTACCTGCGATTCAACGTTGCGCACAGTGATGATCCACAGGTGCGCGAGCGGTTTTTTAAATTGCTCGACTATTACAAAGCGTAACCACCCACCGTCTCCGTGGCGAGGGCGCTTGCTCCCGCTGAAGTGCGAAGCGCTCCCCCTGCACTTCATGAGAAACGCAGCACTGACAGGCTTTGCGACTGCTGCGCAACCGAACGGAAGCAAGCGCCCCTCGCCACAAATCAGGCGTTCAACGAAAGGTTTGCTGGCGGCATGCCATTCCCAGCCACCAGATCGCTACGATTGCGGCTCCCAAACGCCGCACGCTAACTTCAGTCGTCGCCGCACGCCCCAGATCATCTATCCCGAAACGTCGGGCTTTTCATGCAGAGCCAAAAGCGTAGGCCAGGCTTCAGCCGCCTGCCTTTGAGGTTTCTAGCCAGTTATACAAGATTATCACTATAACTATATATAACTTCCTATGAGTTCAAGACGTGGATAAAAACATTAACCCGTTCAGCCCTGGCGCTGGTGTGTCACCGCCAGAGCTGGCGGGACGCTCCGAGGTGCTGGAAAGTGCTGAAACAGCACTGGAACGCACCAAGCGTGGCAGGCATGCGAAATCCCTGATGATTTTGGGATTGCGCGGGGTTGGGAAGACGGTGCTTTTGAATCAAATCAAGGAGCGCGCGGTGAGCCTGGACTACCTCGCCGAAATGCAGGAAGCCCACGATGGTTCAGAGCTCAAGCAGCTGCTGATTCCCGTGCTGCGTCGTTTACTACTGCGCTTGGACCGAATGCAAAACACTGTGGAGACGGTAAAAAAAGGTATCCGAGTTCTGCGCAGCTTTATCGGCAATATCACCATTGCCGCAGGAGGTGCCGAGGTTACGTTGGGAGGTGATTCTGAAGCAGGTTATGCGGACAGCGGAAACCTTGAAGATGATTTGCGAGATGTCCTCATCGCAACTGGCGAGGCTGCCAGAGACGCAGGCAAACCTGTAGCCATTCTGATCGATGAATTGCAGTACCTTTCCAAAGACGAATTGGGCGCCCTGATTCGTGGCATGCACGCCATCAACCAGGCTGGCTTGCCGTTGATTCTTTTTGGCGCGGGTCTGCCGCAGTTAGCTGGACAAGCAGGTGATGCCAAAAGCTACGCTGAGCGGCTATTTGAATTCCCCCGTCTAGGCGCTCTGTTAGAGGTTGATGCCTGGAAGGCGATTCGCGATCCGGTGGAAGACGAAGGCGCAGCAATATCAGAAGAAGCATTAAGGGAGATCTACAACAAAACACATGGATATCCCTATTTTCTTCAGGAATGGGGATACACCGCATGGAATATAGCCGAAGGAAAAACCATCACTGAACAGGATGCTCGTACCGCCACCGCAGAGAGCATTCGAAAGCTCGACGAGTCATTTTTTCGGGTTCGCTTTGACCGAACGACCCCTGCCGAGCGAGATTACATGCGTTGTCTGGCTGAGTTAGGCGAAGGGCCGCAACGCTCGGCGGATGTAGCGACAGCCCTGGGTCGAGCTGCAACAAGTCTAGGCCCGGTGCGGGACAGCTTGATCAAGAAAGGAATGATCTACAGCCCCGAATATGCGCACATCGCGTTCACGGTACCGCTTTTTGACGAATTCATGAGACGGGTTACCGCAGCACCGCCGCAGTAGGAGAGACGACCAAGAGCGCAACAGGCTCGGGGGGCGCCGATCAGCGGGTCATGAGGAGCCCAACAAAAAGCCCCGCGCTTCTCTCGAAGGCGGGGCTTTTTTTACGGCATCCGACGCTTAAGGCGCGTACGTCAGCAACAGCTCGGTCGGCACTTTGAAGTCCAGGGACATCATCACGCTCAACGCGGTAATGGTGAAGATCGAGAACACAAACAGCTTGCGTGCCCAGACCGTGTCATCCACTGCCTTGTAACCGGTCCAGGCCATGTACAACCAGTACATGCCCATGGCCGCGGCGACGGCGAGGTAGCTCATGCCGGCGTAGCCGCTGAAGGTCAGCATCAAGGTCGCCACGAGGAACGCCAGGATGTAGAGCAGGATGTGCTTCTTGGCGACCTGAATCCCGCGCTTCACCGGCAACACCGGAATCGATGCGGCCAGGTAATCGTTGAAGCGGAAGATCGCGATGGCGTAGGAATGCGGCATCTGCCACAGGCTGAACATCACCAGCAACGTCAGTGCGGCCATGTCGAAGCTGTTGGTGACCGCAACGTAACCGATCACCGGCGGCATCGCGCCCGACAGACTGCCCACCAGCGTGCCGTGAACCGACTTGCGCTTGAGGTACAGGCTGTAGAAGCCGACGTAGATGACAAAACCGATCACCGCGAACAGCGCGGCCAACGGGTTTGCCACCTTGTACAACAAGGCAACGCCGGCCACACCGAGGATAGTCGCGTAAACCAGCGCCAGTTTCAGGGAGATCAAGCCCTGGACCAGTACCCGGTTCTTGGTGCGTTCCATCTTCAGGTCGATGTCGCGGTCGATGCAGTTGTTGAACACGCAACCGGAGGCCACGACCAGGGACGTGCCGATCATGGCGGCCAGGAAGATGGCCAGATCGACATGCCCTTTGGAGGCCAGGAAGAATCCGCCTGCCACAGAAAGCACGTTACCGAAAATGATCCCCGGTTTGGTGATTTGGATAAAGTGCTTAAAGGACATCCGGACTTTCCTCAGTGCGCCATCATGACGGTGTGGATGCTGAACATGATCCACAGCGACAAGCCAACCAGCAGGACGATCACCATCGCAGCGAACACAAACGCAATCACGTTGTTACGCTGGGCAGCCGAACGGTCCAGGTGGAGGAAGTACACCAGGTGCACCAGCACCTGGATCACTGCGAAGGCCAGTACGATCCACAGCGTCCAGACTTTCGGCAGCGATGGGTACATCACCAGGCCGAACGGAATGATCGTCAGGATAACCGACAGAATGAAGCCGATGGCGTAGGACTTGACGCTGCCGTGGCCGGCGTCATGACCATCGTGGGAATGAGCGTTAGCCATTACAGAGTCCCCATCAGGTAAACAACGGTGAAGACGCAGATCCACACCACGTCCAGGAAGTGCCAGAACAGGCTCAGGCAGCTCAGACGGGTTTTGTTGGTGGATGTCAGGCCGTGTTTATTGACCTGATACATCATGATCGCCATCCAGATCAGACCGCTGGTCACGTGCAGACCGTGGGTGCCGACCAGGGTGAAGAACCCGGACAGGAAGCCGCTGCGGCTAGGGCCGTAGCCTTCGGAGATCAGCATGTGGAACTCGTTGATCTCCATGCCGATGAAGCCCAGGCCGAACAGGAAGGTAACAGCCAACCAGCCCAGCACCGCTTTCTTGTTGCCCTTGAACAACGCCAGCATGGCGAAGCCGTAGGTGATCGAGCTGAGCAACAGGCAGGCGGTTTCGCCCAGCACGTAAGGCAGCTCGAAGATGTCGTGGCCCGACGGGCCACCCGCTACGTTGTTAACCAGTACCGCGTACACCGCGAAGATCGACGCAAACAGAATGCAGTCGGTCATCAGGTAGAGCCAGAAACCGAATACGGTCATCTCGCCCGAGTCGTGGTGATGGTCATCGTGCCCATGTTCATCGACATGGGTGTGTCCAGCATTGGTCACTAAGTTCGACATGGTTTAAGCCTGTTCCAACGAGGTTTCAACACGGGTGGCGTTGGCCGAAATTGCTTTGGCCGCTACCAGACGTTTGTGCTGCTCGGCTTCGATGCGCTCGATCACATCGACCGGCACCATGTAGCCCTGGTCATCACGGGCAGCGTGAATCACGAAGTACACGACCGTACCGACCAGACCGAAGATGGCCAGCCACCAGATGTGCCAGATCATCGCGAAACCGAACACGGTCAACAGCGCACCCATGACCAGGCCGGTCGCGGTGTTGTTTGGCATGTGGATCGGCTCGTACTTGGCCGGAGCCTGATACGCAGTGCCGTTTTCCTTGGCTTCGGTGAACGGGTCGATGCCGTCGACTTTCGGCAGTACCGCAAAGTTGTAGAACGGCGGTGGCGACGAGGTCGACCATTCCAGCGTGTGGGCATTCCACGGGTCGCCGGCTTCGCACATGTTCTCTGGCAGCTTGCGATCACGCACGCTGACGTAGAGCTGGATCAACTGGCAGGCAATACCGACGGCGATCATGACCGCACCGAACATCGCGACGTACAGGTAAGGCACCCACTCAGGGTTGGTGGTGGCGTTCAGACGACGGGTCATGCCCATGAAGCCCAGTGCATAGAGCGGCATGAACGCGACGAAGAAGCCCGAGATCCAGAACCAGAACGCTGCCTTGCCCCAACCTTCGTGCAGCTTGAAGCCGAACGCTTTAGGGAAGTAGAAACCGAAGCCTGCGATGTAGCCGAAGACCGCGCCGCCGATGATCACGTTGTGGAAGTGAGCGATCACGAACAGGCTGTTGTGCAGGACGAAGTCCGCACCCGGAATGGCCAGCAGTACGCCGGTCATGCCGCCGATCGCGAAGGTCACCATGAAGCCCAGAGTCCACAGCACCTGGCTGGTGATGCGCAGACGGCCCTGGTAAATGGTGAACAGCCAGTTGAATAGCTTCACCCCCGTCGGAATCGAGATCAGCATCGTCGCCAGACCGAAGAAGGCGTTGACGTTGGCACCCGAACCCATGGTGAAGAAGTGGTGCAGCCAGACCATGAAGCCCAGGATCGAGATCGCGCCGCTGGCGTAGACCATCGAGTGGTGGCCGAACAGACGCTTGCCGGAGAAGGTCGAGATGACTTCGGAGAAGATCCCGAACGCCGGCAGAATCAGGATGTACACCTCGGGGTGACCCCAGGCCCAGAACATGTTCACGTACATCATCGGATTGCCACCAAGTTCATTGGTGAAAATGTGGAAATCCATGTAACGGTCAAGCGTCAGCAACGCCAGGGTCGCGGTCAGAATCGGGAAGGAAGCGACGATCAGTACGTTGGCCCAGGTGCAGGTCCAGGTGAAGATCGGCATGTCCATCAGTTTCATGCCCGGCGCACGCATTTTCAGCACGGTGGCCAGGAAGTTGACCCCCGTCAGCGTCGTCCCGAGTCCCGATAGCTGTAGCGCCCAGATGTAGTAGTCGACACCCACGCCAGGGCTGTAGCCCAATTCCGACAGCGGTGGATACGCCACCCAACCGGTACGGGCGAATTCGCCGACACCCAGGGACACGTTGACCAGCACCACGCCGGACATCAGCAGCCAGAAGCTCAGGGAGTTCAGGAACGGATAGGCCACGTCACGGGCGCCGATCTGCAGCGGCACTGCAAGGTTCATCAGGCCGGTGAAGAATGGCATCGCCATGAAGATGATCATGATCACACCGTGAGCGGTGAAGATCTGGTCATAGTGTTCAGGCGGCAGGTAGCCAGGCGAACCTTCGGTGGCCATGGCCAACTGGGTACGCATCATGATGGCGTCGGCAAAACCGCGCAGCAGCATGACCATGGCCACGATGATGTACATCACGCCGATTTTCTTGTGGTCGACCGACGTCAGCCACTCGGTCCACAAGTACGTCCACTTCTTGAAGTAGGTGATTGCAGCGAACACCGCCAGCCCGCCGAGGGCGATCATGGCGATGGTCACCATCACAATCGGCTCGTGGAACGGAATCGCTTCCCAGCTTAATTTACCTAACATCGTTTACTCCTCTGCCCCGGCAGCTGAATGCGAACTCATGTCCATACCTTCCATGGCCGCCATTTCGTGCTCTTTCTTCTCGTGGTGCATCGGCTTGCCCGGTTTCATGCCTTCGTACTTGTCGAGGATGGTCTGGAACAGGTTCGGCGTGAACGAGGAGTAGAGCTCTACTGGATTGTTCTGGCTTGGTTTGGAGAGGGCTTCGTATTCAGCTTTTTCAAGCTGTTTAGGTGCCTTCTTGACTTCACTGACCCAGGCATCGAAATCCGCCTGCGACGTGGAATAAGCTTTGAACTTCATGCCGGTGAAACCTGCGCCGCTGTAGTTGGCGGAGATCCCGTCCATTTCAGCGTTGCGGTTGGCAATCAGGTGCAGCTTGGTTTGCATGCCGGCCATGGCGTAGATCTGGCCGCCCAGACCCGGGATGAAGAACGAGTTCATCACGGTGTCGGAAGTCACTTTGAAATTGATGGGCGTGTTCGCCGGGAACACGATCTTGTTGACCGTGGCGATGCCTTGTTCCGGGTAGATGAACAGCCATTTCCAGTCCATCGCGACCACTTCGATGGTGATCGGCTTGACGTCGGATTCCAGCGGACGATACGGATCCAGCGCGTGAGTCGACACGTAGGTGACGTAACCCAGGGCGATGATGATCAGTACCGGAATGGTCCACACCGCGATTTCAATCTTGGTGGAGTGGGACCACTTCGGCGTGTAGGTGGCGCTCGTGTTGGACGCGCGATATTTCCACGCGAACAGGAAGGTCATGACGATGACCGGCACGACGACCAACAGCATCAGCAGCGTTGCGGTGATGATCAGGTTTCGTTCATCCAGGCCCACCTGGCCCGTGGGATCAAGCAAGGTCATGTTGCAGCCTCCCAGCAACAACGTGCCGAGCAGCGGCAATAAGCCTAGTAATCTGGGGTACCTGTTTTTACTCATCTCACGACCTCTAAAGCAGCTTGCGCAATGCAGTTGGGTTTTGATCGCCAACACTTCACCCTGCCAAGGGTTGGCATTTTTCTTGGATTGAATAAGGGCTGCCCGTCGCGCGTCAGACGCTCGACAAATCCTGGGCCAGCGGTAAGTTCTTATTCGAATTCGTGGTCAAAGGCCTTGTTACAGACCAATTCCATTTGGTGCGGATAGTTGGAAGGCACCGACACCAGGGAGTCGCATGAAGCCATCGGGCTTCTCGACATCCGATTACCGCTCGTGAACCTGAGTAAGGGTGAGCAGTGCCGGGAATTCAGTGCGGGCGATTGTAGATATGTAACGATTCATAAACCATGTCTCATCCCGAAATAATTTTTATCCGTCCCAGCAACAATCATTAACGGTTTTTGCAAAAGCGCGGCATCTTATCGAAATTCATTCTCAACAAAAACACCAAAAATAGTAGGTCTACCAGCCGCAGTTCAGACAGCTTTCGGCCGTTTCGGCCTACGCCTGATCATGCCCAACCCCCTGTGAAGCAAGGGCTCTGGCAATCCGCCAGCCGCTGTTAAAACTGCCTGATTAGGCCAGTTGGCGTTTAAATCGGAAGATGACTGAAGAGACCAATTTCGTTGCGTAGCTATGCACCGATCAGCACTCTTGAAATGACTTGCGACACTCTCGCTGTGACAACATGCCGCACACGTGTCACACCCTGCCTTGCCGCTCGTCACGGTCTTTTCACTTGGGCTCTGAAATGCAAAACGCCCCGGTCCTCTTATCGAGGCCGGGGCGTTGCTTTTTCGGTAATGCCGCGAAGCAGCAGATGACCTCAGCGCAGGGTTTTGCGGTTGCGCGACGTCAGTAACGGCACCAATACCACCACCAGCACAAAGGCGATCAACGCCCACTGTGCCAAGGACAAACCAAGGATCGGCGGATACGGCGTCGAGCAGAAACCGTCAACCTGGAAGCCCAGCGGGAAGATCTTCGCCAGTGGCAAACCGTCGACAATCGGTTGCAGCACATCGATGCCGCAACTCACCGCCGGGTAGAACTGGGTGTAAACGTGGTGCCCGGCCACCGCGACGCCGGCCAGCGCGCAAATCACTACCAGTGTTTCAAACACCGTGATGCTGCGACGGGTGCGCATCGCTGCGCCGATGAAAGCAAACAGCGCGATCAGCAACAGCGCATAACGCTGCAGGATGCACAGCGGGCATGGCGCCTCGCCCAGCACAATTTGCATGTACAGCGCGCCGCCAATCAGCGCCAGGCAGATGATGCCCAGCAACACCAAATAGCGCCGCTCACGGCCCAACCGCATTGTTTCCTCGCTCATCGCGTTTCCCTTTTGAGTGTCGATTGCCGGAAGTCTACACGCAGACCTTGCTGGTTGAGAGCCTGGCGAGCGCCGGTAGAGGTCGGGAAATAGACGACAGGCCGGTTAAGAAGGGATTAACTTTTGAATGTTTTACAAGAATTGAGATCTGGTGAAGCCATTCGCGAGCAAGCCCGCTCCCACACTCGACCGCGTTCCTCTGACTGAACGCGATTGAATGTGGGAGCGGGCTTGCTCGCGAAGGCAGCGACTCGGTTTACCTGAGTCACCGCAACCCGTTACTCCAGCGCCGAGGCAGGGCCGAAGAATTCATACCGGCTCTGCTTCTCCGGTACACCCAAGGCCCTGAGGTGGCGCTTGACCGCCCCCATGAACCCTTTGGGCCCAAGGAAGTAAGCATCCAGGTCGCGCTGCTCAGGCAGCCATTCGTGCAGCTGTTCCTGGCTCAACAATCCAATCTTGTGCGCCGGCGGGCTGACGCCATCGTCTTCGTCGTAGCAGTAGAAGTGCTTCAACTGCGGGTGACGCGCCGCCAACCCGTCAATCCAGTCACGGAACGCATGAACACTGCCGTTGCGCGCGCAATGAATAAAGTGCACCGGCCGCTCGGTCGTCAACGCCGCTTCGAGCATCGCCAGCGTCGGGGTGATCCCGACGCCGCCACTGATCAACACCAGGGGTTTGTCGCTGTGCGTCAGGGTGAACTCGCCCGATGGCGGGAACAGCTGAATGCTGGAACCCACATGCAGCTGGTCGTGCAGGTGATTGGACGCGCGGCCGCCGTTTTCACGTTTGACACTGATGCGGTACTGACCTTTGTTCGCCAGCGCCGACAGCGAATAGTTGCGACGAATCTCCTCGCCGTCGAGGAACAGGCTCATGCCGATGTACTGGCCCGGTTCAGCCGCCAGAATCTCGCCGTCGTCGGCCGGTGCGAAATAGAACGAGGTAATTTCCGCGCTTTCCTCGACCTTGGCCGCGACGATGAATTCCCGCGCCCCGCGCCAGCCGCCAATCGCCTGCTCCTTCTGGTCGTAGATGCTGGTTTCGGCGCCGATCAGAATATCCGCCAATTGACCGTACGCCGCGCCCCAGGCGCTCATCACCTCAGGCGTGGCGATTTCGTCGCCCAGCACTTCGGAGATCGCGCGCAGCAGGCAGGTGCCGACAATCGGGTAGTGCTCAGGCAAGATTTGCAGGGCCACGTGCTTGTTGATGATCTTGGCCACCAGGTCGCCCAACTGGTCGAGCTGGTCGATGTGCCGCGCATACATCAACACGCCGTTGGCCAGTGCGCGCGGCTGGTCACCGCTGACCTGGTGGGCCTGGTTGAACAACGGGCGCACTTCCGGGTATTCGGAGAGCAACATGCGGTAGAAATGCGTGATCAACGCTTCACCACCGCTCTCCAACAGCGGCACGGTGGATTTGACGATTGCACGGTCTTGAGCGCTAAGCATAAGGTGACTCCTGGGCTACTTGGATTACTAAGTGATTACCCTAGGCATATCAGCTTTTGTGCCAAGTATTTAAACGTTTAAAATCAACATCTTATAAACGTGTTAGTCATTTAGACACAGATCGGCTTATAGTCATACCGACTACACGGAGTCACTATGACTGCAAAAACTTTGCTTACAACGTTACTGCCACTGGTCTCCGACCTCTCCCGCGAACTGCCGGAAGGCGAGCGTTATCGCCGCCTGCTCGAAGCCATGCGCGCCCTGCTTCCCTGCGACGCTGCCGCCCTGCTGCGCCTCGACGGCGAATGGCTGGTGCCGCTGGCCGTGGACGGCTTGAGCACCGACACCCTCGGCCGGCGCTTCAAAGTCAGCGAACACCCGCGCTTCGCAGCGTTGCTCAGCAGCCCCGGCCCGACTCGCTTCGCCGCCGACAGCGACTTGCCGGACCCCTACGACGGCTTGGTCGATGGCCTCGACGAACACCTGGAAGTCCACGATTGCATGGGCTGCCCGCTGTTCATCGACGAACGCCCGTGGGGCCTGCTGACCCTCGACGCCCTCGACCCCGAACAATTTGAACCGATCGAACTGGACGCGTTGCAAGCCTTCGCCAGCCTCGCCGCCGCCACGGTCAACGCCGCCGAACGCATCCAGCGTCTGTCCAACCGCGCCGAAGACGAACACCAGCGCGCCGAGGTCTACCGTCAGGCCAGCGGTCAGCAGAACCGTGAAATGATCGGCCAGAGCAAAGCGCATAAACGCTTGGTGGAGGAGATCAGCCTGGTCGGCGGCAGCGACCTGACGGTGTTGATCACCGGCGAGACCGGGGTCGGCAAGGAACTGGTGGCGCAAGCGATTCACGCCGCGTCGCCCCGGGCCGACAAACCGATCATCAGCCTCAACTGCGCCGCGCTGCCGGACACCCTGGTGGAAAGCGAACTGTTTGGCCACGTGCGCGGCGCCTTCACCGGAGCGACGAATGATCGGCGCGGCAAGTTCGAACTGGCGAACGGCGGCACGTTGTTTCTCGATGAAGTCGGCGAACTGTCGCTGACCGTGCAAGCCAAGTTGCTGCGCGTCCTGCAAAGCGGGCAGTTGCAGCGCCTGGGCTCGGATAAAGAGCATCAGGTCGATGTGCGTCTGATCGCGGCGACCAACCGCGACCTCGCCGAGGAAGTGCGCAGCGGGCGCTACCGTGCCGACTTCTACCATCGGCTGAGCGTTTACCCGCTGCTGGTGCCGGCGCTGCGCGATCGCGGGCGGGATGTGTTGCTGCTCAGCGGATATTTTCTGGAACAGAATCGCTCGCGCATGGGCCTGAACAGCTTGCGCCTGAACAGCGACGCGCAGGCGGCGTTATTGGCGTATGGCTGGCCGGGAAATGTGCGGGAGCTGGAGCATTTGATTGGGCGCAGCGCGTTGAAAGCGCTGGGTAACTGCAAGGAACGGCCGAAGATTCTCAGCCTGGGCGCGGCGGATCTGGACTTGCCCCATGGCAGTGTTGAAGTGCCTGTCGAACAACCGACCCTCAGTCCTGTGGCTTTAGTCGCGGGTGACTTGCGGGCGGCGACCGAGGATTATCAGCGTCGACTGATCAACGACTGCCTTGAGCGGCATCACAACAACTGGGCGAGTGCGGCGCGTGAGTTAGGGCTGGATCGGGCGAATCTTGGGCGGATGGCCAAACGCCTGGGCATGAAATAGCGAATCAGCGAGGCGTTGTGTCAGGTGTTGCATGTCTGCGGGTTTGCGACTGCTGCGCAGTCGAACGGGGGCAAGCCCCCTCGCCACAGGCAAGGCCCCTCCCCACAGGCAAGGCCCCTGACCACAGGCAAGCCCTCCAGCCACAGGCAAGTCCCCTGACCACCGGCAACCACCCTTGCCCCAGGCAAGCCGCCTGGCCACAGGGGATTTTTGAACACTGGCAATCCCCTGTGGGAGCGGGCTTGCTCGCGAAGGGGCCCTGGCATTCAGCCAAAGTGCTAAAGCCTGCCCCCAACAAGTCGATAACCCGGCATTAGTAGCTTTGGGCGGCTTCACCAACGCCCATCACCTTTTTCGACAGAAGGTTTTTATGTCCATCACCAAAGCCCGCGCAGACTCACTTTCGCTTCTGCTGTTTACCTTGCGCAGCGGCAAGCTGATGGCGATCAACCTGCTGAAAGTCAGTGAAATCATCCCCTGCCCGCCGCTGACCAAGCTGCCCGAGTCGCACCCTCACGTGAAAGGCATCGCCACCCTGCGCGGTGCCTCGTTGTCGGTGATCGACCTGAGCCGGGCGATTGGCGAACGGCCGCTGGAAGACCCGAACGGTGGCTGCCTGATCGTCACTGACGTCAGCCGCTCCAAGCAGGGCCTGCATGTGCAAGCGGTGAGCAAGATCGTCCATTGCCTGACCACCGACATCCGCCCGCCGCCCTTCGGCTCCGGCGGTGTGCGTTCGTACATCACCGGTGTGACCTCGGTCGACGGCACCCTGGTGCAAGTGCTGGACATCGAAAAGGTCATCCACGGCATCGCCCCGGCGCAGATCGAAACGGCGCCGACCGAATTGAGCATGGAAGACGCCGAAGTGCTGGGCAACGCGCGGATTCTGGTGGTCGATGACAGCCAGGTCGCATTGCAACAATCGGTGCACACCCTGCGCAACCTCGGCCTGCAATGCCACACCGCCCGCAGCGCCAAGGACGCCATCGACTGCCTGCTGGACCTGCAAGGCACGGCGCAGCAGATCAACCTGATCGTCTCGGACATCGAGATGTCGGAAATGGACGGCTACGCCTTCACCCGCACCCTGCGCGAAACACCGGACTTCTCGCACCTGTACGTGTTGCTGCACACCTCGCTCGATAGCGCGATGAACAGCGAAAAGGCGCGACTGGCCGGGGCCAACGCCGTGCTGACCAAGTTCTCCTCGCCGGAACTGACCAAGTGCTTGATCGAGGCGGCCAAGGCTGTCGCCGAGCAAGGTCACTGAGTTGGCCGACAGGTTTTGCTTTCTGCTGCGGCGCAACCTCGTCGAGGCGGTGCCCGCCATCGCCTGGCCAACCGGCATTGAACGACGCCAATACCACCCCGAACTAGCCGAAGCCGTGCACCAACTGATGGAACTCGGTTATCGCGAAGGCGGCGGTCGTGTGCCGACGCTGGACGTCTGGCAACAACGCTTCGAGACCGACCCGGAATACGATCCGAGCCTGTGCTTCATCGCACTCGACGCCGACGGCATTGTCGGCGTCTGCCAGTGCTGGACCAGCGCCTACATCAAGAATCTGGTGGTGCATCCGCGAGCCCAGCGGACTGGACTGGGCCGGGCGTTACTGCTGCATGCGTTCAAGGTGTTTCAGGAGCGCCGCGAAGGGTTTGTGGACCTCAAGGTGCTGGAAGACAACGTACGGGCGCAGCGCTTGTATGAAAGCGCCGGGATGTATGTGGTCCGCCGGGAACCTGTTCCAGCCTGATACACCGCTTTCGCGAGCAAGCCCGCTCCCACATCGATCGCATTCCCCAGACATGACTCGGTCGAATGTGGGAGCGGGCTTGCTCGCGAAGGGGCCGACACATCCCACCCAAAACCATCAGGCATACTCCCCCTCGGCCAACTCGACGAAAAGGATGCCTGCCCCATGAAAGCCGCAACCCTGACCTTCCTCTGCCTCACCGCCCTCGCCACCCAGGCCCACGCCTCCAGCCCTGACGCCTGGGCCGCTTACGACAAAGCCGTGATCGCCAGCTGCACCAAGGCCAGCGGCCTGAAAAACGTCAAACCTGTCGGCAAGCCGGCGCAATTCGACGACCGCGTCGACTACACCGCGCTCCTGCTGCAAGGCCAGTACCCGCAAAAGCACATGAAAGGCGCGCCGGGCACCGAATTGTGCCTCTACAACAAGAAGACCAAAACCGCCTACGTGACCGAATGGGATTCCATCCGCGCCACCATCAAAAAACAGTGAATGGCGCATAACTTGCTTCGGTGCCAGCCTGTGCGGTGACATTCCGGCACCGCGTCATGCCTTTACTTGCGACTCAACACCCCATGAATACGACGTTTTCCTGCGTAGGCTGCGGCAAGTGCTGCAACGACCATCATGTGCCCCTGACCCTGGCCGAAGCCCGGATGTGGGCGGCTGACGGCGGTCAGGTGATCGTGCTGGTGGAGGGTTTCCTGAGCAACGGCCTGGGCCTGCCGGTGCAGCAACGCGAGCACGCCGAACGTCGTTCGGTGCTGGTCCGAAGCGGCACGTCCGAGGCGCACATCGCTATCACTTTTGCCGCGTACAACGTCGGTCCCTGCCGAAATCTTGACGAAGACAACCTCTGCCGCATCTACGAACGCCGGCCCTTGGTGTGCCGCATCTACCCGGCGGAAATCAATCCGCACATCTCGCTGAACCCGGCGACAAAAGACTGTCCGCCCGAGTCGTGGGAGCAAGGACCGGATTTGATCATTGGCGGTGAGCTGGTGGATCAGGAACTCGCGCACTTGATCCAGCGCTCCCGGCAGGCGGATCGCGATGACATTCAGACCAAGGATGCAATTTGTGCATTGCTGGGAATCCGGACGACCGCGCTGAAGGGCGACGGGTTTACCGCCTATCTGCCGGACATGCACGCGTTTGCCACGGTCATTGACCAGGTGACAGCGCAACCGCTGATGGCGCCGGACGGTGACTGGCTGTTTCATGTGTCGGGCGAGGACGTGGCCGGACAAGTGCAAGCGGCCGGTGCGCAGGTGGCCACGGACGCGCCGGTAAACTATGCGTTTATTTCGTTGCGGGCAGCCTGAGAGGCCGCCCCGGCCGTGAAAGCCACTGCGCAACGCTGTTGCGCAATGGCTCGTCGCCATGAGGCTTAGCCGGCCGTCACCGCCAGGCACTCCACTTCTACTTTCGCCCCCTCAACCAACTTGCCGGCAAACGTCGTACGGGCAGGCAGGCGATCCGCGGGGAAGTAACTGCGATACACGGCACTCATCGCGGAAAAATCCCTGATGTCCGCCAGGATCACCGTGCATTTGGCCACCTGCTCAAGGGACGAACCGTTTTGTTGCAACGTGGTACGCAAGTTCTCCATCGTCTGGGTGGTTTGTGGTCCGATGCCGCCCTTCACAAATTTGCCATCGCGCCCCAGGCCGACCACGCCAGACAAGTAAACCGTGTTGCCGAGGTGTACCGCATCGGAAAACGCCAGCCCTTCAGCGTTAGGAACATGACGCAGCGATTCGGCTGTCGAAGCGGGCAGGTAGCGCCGGGTAATTGCCTGGTACTGGCCGTTCTGCTTGAGACGATCAAGCGCGGCATTCAAGTTGTTGCGCAACACGGTGTCGTTTTTGCGCACCGCCATTGCCACACCCGTGCCCAGCATCGGGTCGTCGAGCGCGGGCCCGGCGAAATCGAAACCTTGCCCTGAAGGCTGGTTCAAGAACGCATGACTGATTTCAATGGAATCCTGCAGCGTCGCGTCGATCTCACCGGCCAACAGGCTGGCGATCAATTGCTCGTTGAATTGAAAGCTGCGCACCGTGACCCCGGCTTCCGCCCAACGCGCCTTGGCGAATGCTTCGCGGCTGGTGCCCGACAGGACGCCGACGCGCTTGCCCTTGAGTGACTGCACATCCGGCGCCAGGCTCAAGCCTTTGCGCGCTACCAGTCGGCTGCTCAGGGGATAAAGATTGTCGGTGAAGTCCACGCGCTCGCGCCGTGCCGGTGTAGCGGTCATCGGCATGATCACATCGAAACGCTCGGCTTCAAGGGCATGCAGGTTGGTGGCGTAATCCTGATCGATCCAGACACAACGGGACTGAAGTTCAGCACACAAGGCGTTGCCCAACTCGATGTTCAAGCCGACCAATTCACCGCTGTCGCTACGGCTCTCGAACGGCGGAACCAGGGCCTCCACGCCAAAGCGGATCTGCGGATCGACCGCGGACGAAACACAACCGGTGGTGAGGCTCATCAGCGAGAGCACAGAAAACATTTTAATCAGACGCATATAAGCGGCCTTCATCGAATTCACGGGCGTGAATCTTCGACGAGAGGCCGCCGACTTTCCCAGAGGAAGAATCGCTCATCCTTGTGGGAGTTTTCTCGATAAAAAGCGGAACACTTACCGGTCAGAACAACGGCCGGCGATCAGCGCTTGCCCATCGAGCGACGCGTCCCCGGAGGCGCAGCCCCCGGCGTCTTGGTATGGCCATTCTTCGCGCCATTCTTGTACCAGGGCTGGCTGGCATTTTTCGCGGCGGCCAAATCCCCCGGTTTGAACGGGAATTTGAACGCCGGGATCGCGGCTTTGGTTTCGCTGTCTGCGTTGGAGTCGACGCTGTCTGGCAGCTCTGCCTGGTTGTCGCTCAAAGCGTCGGCAACCGGCGGTTGTGTCGGGGAAGTCATGAAAGCTCCGGGTGATGCTGAAAAAGTCGGGTCCGGTGGGTGGACCGCGAAAGGCGCAAGTATAACTGGATGAGGCGCTGCAAGCTGCAAGCGGTGAGCGTCAAGCGACAAGTAGTCGGTCAGCGGGTTCGATGTTGACTGAGCTGACGCCATCGCGAGCAGGCTCGCTTCCACGGCAATTCGAGCCCCAAACTGACAGCGCCGTCAGTTAGCAGTCACCTTCCTGACCCGCGCGCGGGTTTATAAAGGACGGTATAAACCTGACACAATTCCGACCACCCCAGCCCTGGCGCCCCACTCGCATGCGAATTCAGAAAAAACCCGCCCTGCTTGCAGCCCTTCTGATCGTTTTGGCAGCGCTGGGCGTGTGGTACGCCAGCAAGCCCGCGACGGCCAAACTCGCCGCGCCCACGGCAATCCCGGTTCGGGTGGTCAACGTCACCGAAAAAGACGTGCCGCGCTTCGTCAGCGGCATCGGCTCGGTGTTGTCGCTGCACAGCGTAGTGGTGCGTCCGCAAATCGACGGCATTCTCACCAAAATCCTGGTGAAGGAAGGTCAACTGGTGAAACAGGGCGACCTGCTGGCCACCATCGATGACCGCTCGATCCGCGCCAGCCTCGACCAGGCCCGCGCGCAACTCGGCGAAAGCCAGGCCCAGCTGCAAGTGGCACTGGTCAACCTCAAGCGCTACAAACTGCTGACCGTCGACGACGGCATTTCCAAGCAGACTTACGACCAGCAGCAAGCGCTGGTCAACCAGCTCAAAGCCACCGCCCAAGGCAATCAGGCTTCAATCGACGCGGCACAGGTGCAGCTTTCCTACACACAGATTCACTCCCCCGTCAGCGGTCGCGTCGGTATTCGCACCGTCGATGAAGGCAACTTCCTGCGCATGGCCGACGCCCAAGGCCTGTTCACCGTGACCCAGATCGACCCAATTGCCGTTGAGTTCTCCCTGCCCCAGCAAATGCTGCCGACCCTGCAAGGCCTGATCAACGACCCGCAACACGCGCAAGTGAAGGCCTACATTGGTGCCGACACCGACGGCGAAACCGGCAACCTGCTGGGCGAAGGCCACCTGACGCTGATCGATAACCAGATTGCCGCCAACACCGGGACCATCCGGGCCAAGGCTGAATTCGACAACGCAAGCCAGAAGCTCTGGCCGGGCCTGTTGGTGACGGTAAAAATTCAGACAGCGCTGGATAAAGATGCGCTGGTGGTGCCGCCCACTGTCGTACAGCGCGGCCTCGATCAACATTTCGTTTACCGGGTCAACGGCGACAAGGTCGAGGTGGTCCAGGTGCAGATGGTTTATCAGGGCAGCGGTCAGGACATCATCACCGGCGTGAAACCCGGCGATGTGTTGGTCAGCGATGGCCAGTCGCGGCTCAAGCCCGGTTCGACCGTGCAGGTACTGACTGAGCCGCCGCAAGTGGTGCAAACGGAGCCGAAACAATGAGAGGCCCGTCCGCGTGGTGCATCGATCACCCGGTCGCCACCATCCTGTTGACCTTTGCCTTGGTGTTGCTGGGCGTCATTGCCTTCCCGCGCCTGCCCGTCGCGCCGTTGCCGGAAGCGGAATTCCCGACCATTCAAGTGTCCGCGCAATTGCCCGGCGCCAGCCCCGACACCATGGCGTCGTCGGTGGCCACGCCGCTGGAAGTGCAATTCAGCGCCATCCCCGGCATGACCCAGATGACGTCGAGCAGCGCCTTGGGTTCGAGCCTGCTGACCCTGCAATTCACCCTCGACAAAAGCATCGACACCGCCGCCCAGGAAGTACAAGCGGCGATCAACACCGCCGCCGGCAAGCTGCCCAAGGACATGCCGACCCTGCCGACCTGGAAGAAGGTCAACCCGGCCGACAGCCCGGTGCTGATCCTCAGCGTCAACTCGACGCAAATGCCCGGCACCGAACTCAGTGACCTGGTGGAAACCCTGCTCTCGCGTCAGATCAGTCAGATCGACGGTGTAGGCCAAATCAACATCACCGGTCAGCAACGTCCGGCGATCCGTGTTCAAGCCTCGGCTGACAAACTCGCGGCCATCGGCCTGACGCTGGCGGACATCCGTCTGGCGATCCAGCAAACCAGCCTCAACCTGGCCAAAGGTGCGCTGTACGGCGAGTCGAGCATCTCGACGCTGTCGACCAACGATCAGTTGTTCCACCCCGAGGAATACAGCCAACTCATCGTTTCCTACAAGGACGGTGCACCGGTTCACCTCAGGGACGTCGCCAAAGTCGTCAACGGCTCGGAAGATGCCTACGTGCAAGCCTGGGCCGGTGATAAACCCGGGGTGAACCTGGTGATTTCGCGGCAACCGGGCGCCAACATTGTCGAAACGGTCGACCGCATTCAGGCCGCCCTGCCCGGCCTCGAAGCCATGCTGCCGGCCTCGGTGCAGGTCAAGGTGCTGGTCGACCGCACGCAAACCATCCGCGCCTCGCTGCACGAAGTGGAAATCACCCTGCTGATCGCGATCATGCTGGTGGTGGCGGTGATGGCGCTGTTCCTGCGCCAATGGTCGGCAACGATGATTGTGTCCGCGGTATTGGGCGTTTCCCTGACCGCCAGCTTCGCGCTGATGTACATCATGGGTTTCAGCCTGAACAACCTGACGCTGGTGGCGATCGTAGTGGCCGTGGGGTTCGTGGTCGACGATGCGATTGTGGTGGTCGAAAACATCCACCGCCACCTGGAGGCCGGCGACGGCATGCGCGAGGCGGCGATCAAGGGCGCCGGCGAGATTGGTTTTACCGTGGTCTCGATCAGTTTCTCGCTGGTGGCGGCGTTCATTCCGCTGCTGTTCATGGGCGGTGTGGTCGGGCGGCTGTTCAAGGAATTCGCCCTGACCGCGACTTCGACGATCATGATTTCGGTGGTGGTCTCGCTGACCTTGGCGCCGACCCTCGCCGCGCTGTTCATGCGTGCGCCGGTTCACCATCCCCACGACAAACCGGGTTTCGGCGAGCGCTTGCTGGCCGGCTACGAAAAACTGCTTCGCCGCGCCCTCGCCCACCAGAAGCTGATGATCGGGGTGTTCTGCCTGTCACTGGGCCTGGCGATTGCCGGTTACATCTTCATCCCCAAGGGTTTCTTCCCGGTGCAGGACACCGGTTTTGTCCTCGGCACCACCGAGGCCGCTGCCGATATTTCCTACGGCGACATGGTGAAAAAACACTTGGCGATGGCCGAAATCGTCGCTGCGGACCCGGCGGTCGAAGCGTTTTCCCACTCAGTGGGCGTCTCGGGCAGCAACCAGACCATCGCCAACGGCCGGTTCTGGATCTCGCTGAAAAAACGCGCTGACCGCGACGTCTCGGCCAGCCAGTTCATCGACCGGATTCGCCCAAAACTGATGAAGGTGCCGGGCATCGTCCTGTACTTGCGCGCCGGTCAGGACATCAACCTCAGCTCCGGCCCGAGCCGCGCGCAGTATCAATACGTGCTCAAGAGCAACGACGGCGCGACGCTCAGCACCTGGACGCAACGCCTGACGGAAAAACTGCGCAGCAACCCGGCGTTCCGTGACATTTCCAACGACTTGCAACTGGGCGGCAGCATTACCCACATCAGCATCGACCGCAGCGCCGCCGCGCGTTTCGGCCTGACCGCCAGTGATGTCGATGAAGCGCTGTACGACGCGTTCGGCCAGCGGCAGATCAACGAGTTCCAGACCCAGATCAACCAGTACAACGTGATTCTGGAACTGGACACCAAGCAGCGCGGCAAAGCCGAAAGCCTCAACTATTTCTACTTGCGCTCACCTTTGAGCGGGGAAATGGTGCCGCTGTCGGCGCTGGCCAAGTTCGATGCGCCGACCATTGGTCCGTTGTCGATTGCCCATGACGGCATGTTCCCGGCGGCCAACCTGTCGTTCAACCTGGCGCCCGGCGTGGCACTTGGCGATGCGGTGATCATGCTCAATCAAGCCAAGGTCGACATCGGCATGCCGGCCGCCATGAGCGGCAACTTCCAGGGCGCGGCGCAAGCGTTCCAGAGTTCGCTGGCCAGTCAGCCGTGGCTGATTCTGGCGGCGCTGGTGGCGGTGTACATCATTCTCGGCGTGCTCTACGAGAGCTTTGTCCATCCGCTGACCATCATCTCGACGCTGCCCTCGGCCGGGCTCGGGGCGGTGATCATGCTGTGGATTTGCGGGCAGGACTTTTCGATCATGGCGTTGATCGGGCTGGTGCTGTTGATCGGGATCGTGAAGAAGAACGGCATCCTGATGATCGACTTTGCGCTCGACGCTCAGCGCAACCGTGGCCTGCCACCGGAAGAGGCGATTTTCCAGGCCTGTATTACGCGGTTCCGACCGATCATCATGACCACCCTCGCCGCGCTGCTCGGCGCGTTGCCGCTGATGCTCGGTTACGGCACCGGCGCCGAACTGCGCCAGCCATTGGGCATCGCGGTGGTCGGCGGCTTGCTGGTCAGCCAGGCGCTGACGCTGTTTACCACGCCGGTCATATACTTGTGGCTCGAGCGACTGTTCCACAGACACTCCCACCCACCAGCGCCTGCGCCCGTGCCGGCGCTGGCGACCACAGACTGAGGCGGGGTCATGCGCGTTCTGATTATCGAAGACGAGGAAAAAACCGCGGATTACCTGCACCGCGGTCTGACGGAACAGGGTTACACCGTGGACGTGGCGCGCGAAGGCGTTGAAGGCCTGCACCTGGCGCTGGAAAGCGACTACGCGGTGATCGTCCTCGACGTCATGTTGCCGGGCCTCGATGGCTTCGGCGTGTTGCGTGCCTTGCGGGCGCGCAAGCAGACCCCGGTGATCATGCTCACCGCCCGCGAGCGGGTCGAAGACCGTATCAAGGGCCTGCGCGACGGCGCCGACGATTATCTGGGCAAGCCGTTTTCCTTCCTTGAGCTGGTGGCGCGCCTGCAAGCGCTGACCCGGCGCAGTGGCGGCCATGAACCGGTGCAAGTGAGCATCGCCGACCTGTGGATCGATTTGATCAGCCGCAAGGCAACCCGTGCCGGCACGCGGCTGGACCTGACCGCCAAGGAGTTCTCGCTGCTCAGCGTGTTGGCGCGGCGCCAGGGTGAAATTCTCTCGAAAACCGCCATCGCCGAGATGGTCTGGGACATCAACTTCGACAGCGACGCCAACGTCGTCGAAGTCGCGATCAAACGCCTGCGCGCCAAGCTCGACGGACCGTTCGACGAGAAACTGCTGCACACCATTCGCGGCATGGGTTATGTGCTGGAGAGCCGTGGTGTCCAGTAATTCGATTGCCCTGCGCCTCAGTGGAATGTTCACGCTGGTGGCGCTGCTGGTGTTCCTGTTGATCGGCTGGGCGTTATATCAGCAGGTCGACAAAGGCCTGGGTCTGCTGCCCGAAGCCGAACTGGACGCGCGCTACAGCGTGCTCGAATCCACCATCGGCCGTTACGGCACGCCCGAGCACTGGGTGAAGATCAACAACAAGCTCAAGCTGCTGGGCGAAGAAGACAAGCGCATCAGTTTCTGGATCATCAGCGGCGATGCGCAGTACGAATACGGCCACATCACCCCGCAGATCCGCGCGTTTGCCGAAGGGCCGCTGGGTCGGCGCGACTTGCAGTTGCCGGACCATGCTTCGCCGCTGAAAGTCCTGGTCAGTCAGTTCCCGGCCAAGGACCAGCGTCCGCCACTACGTTTCATGATCGGCATCGACACCGAGACGTTTCGGCAGACTCAGCATCACTTGCTGATCGCGCTGATCAGCCTGGCGATTGTTGGGGTGTTACTGGCCTCGGCGCTGGGGTATTGGGTGGCACGAATCGGCCTGAAGCCGCTGATCAAGTTGTCGCAGGAAGCCCAGCGTCTGGCGCCGCCCCTGCGTTCCGGGCGCTTGCGCCTGTCGTCGCTGCCGCCGGAACTGAATCAGTTCGTCAATTCGTTCAACTCCACGCTCGAGCGCGTCGAGCAGGCGTACTCGCGGCTGGAGTCATTCAACGCCGATGTCGCCCATGAATTGCGCTCGCCGCTGACCAACCTGATCGGCCAGACCCAGGTCGCCCTGACACGCGGGCGCTCGGCGGAACACTATTTCGAGGTGCTGCAATCGAACCTTGAAGAGCTGGAACGCTTGCGCTCGATCATCAACGACATGCTGTTCCTGGCCAGCGCCGACCAGGGCAGCAAGGCCACCAAACTGACGGCGACCTCGCTGGCCGATGAAGTGGCGACGACCCTGGAATACCTGGACTTCATTCTTGAGGATGCACAGGTTCAGGTGCGGGTCAGTGGCGATGCCCAGGTGCGGATCGAGATCGCACACCTGCGCCGGGCGCTGATCAACTTGCTGAGCAACGCGGTGCAGCACACCGAGCCTGGGCAAGTGATTGAGGTGCACATCGAGGTCGAGGCGCATCAGGTCAGCATCGGCGTCGCGAACCCGGGGTCGCCGATTGCCAGCGAACACCTGCCGCGATTGTTCGAGCGTTTCTATCGGGTGGACGCCTCGCGCAGCAACAGCGGCAATAACCATGGCCTGGGGTTGGCCATCGTTAAAGCCATTGCGCTGATGCATGGCGGGGACGTGTTCGTGCGCAGTGATCACGGGATGAACACATTCGGCATCCACCTGCCTGTCTGATGCGAACACGCATCCCGTCGGATACGGGGTGAGCGTCGACTACCCGCCCAATGTCTTCTACGCTTGAATCAGTAAAGGCCAGCGCACCTCGCTGACCTTTTGGATGCGCCTCAAGCAGATCTCAGCCCCATGCCCGCGAGCCACCCCGCACATCTTTCAGGCAAGACCGGCCGCCCCGAGTTGATGGTGATTCTCGGCAGCTCACTGACGGTGATCGCGATTGTCAGCATCGTCGCCTTTCTGCTGATCCGCGAACACGCCAACGCCCAGCAGGTTGCTACTCGCAGCGCGACGACCGTCGCGCAGTTGATCGACGCGGATGTGTTACGCACCGTCGAGCTTTACGATCTGACCCTCCAGGGCCTGATTGCCGCGTCGCAGCGCGAGGACCTGAAACAGGTCTCGGCACAAATCCGCCATCTGGTGCTGTTTGATCGTTCCACCACCGCGCGATTCAAGGGCGACATTCTGTTGCTGGATAAACACGGCGACGTGCTCGCCGATTCATCGCTGGTGGAGCCCAAGCCTGGCAACTTCGCAGACCGCGACTACTTCCTGGCGCATGTCGCCAACCGCGACACCGGCATGTTCATCAGCCGTCCGTTCAAGCCGCGCTGCGACTGCGACGACAGCGACGAATGGCGCATCAGTTTCAGCCGGCGCATTTCCTCGTCGAGCGGTGAGTTTTTGGGGGTGGCCGTGGCATCGATGCGCCTCGCGTACTTCGAGCAACTGTTCAACAGCCTGGACATCGGCAACGGCAGCATCCTGAACATCATCAACGACGACGGCATTCTGCTCGCACAAAAGCCTTACCTGGAAAATGAATCGATCGGCAAGAGTTTCGCCAGTCGGCCGAATGTCGTACGCATCTTGCGCGAGGGCAGTGGCAGCTTCGGCAGTGTGTCGAGCATCGACCATCAGAAACGCCTGTACACCTTTACCCGAGTCGGCAACTTGCCATTGACGGTGATCGTCGCCCTTTCCGGCAATGAAGTGTTCGCCACCTGGAAGCGCACAGCGGTGGTCATCAGCGGCGCCACCGGGGTGTTGTGCATCGGCCTGCTGTGGTTGACCTGGCTGCTGTGCCGCGAATTGCGCCTGCGCCATAACGCCGAGCAGGAACTGGCGCAACTGGCGGCCACCGATGCCCTGACCGGTGTGGCCAATCGCCGGACCCTGGACCAGACCCTGCGCCATGAGTGGTTTCGGGCCCAGCGTTCCGGCAAGCCGTTATCGGTGATGATGATCGACGCCGACCACTTCAAGGCATTCAACGACCGCCATGGCCATCAGGGCGGCGATGAGGCCTTGCGGGCGTTGGCCAAGGTCATCAACGCCAACGTGCGCCGACCCGGTGACTTGGTGGCGCGTTACGGCGGGGAGGAGTTTTCGGTCATTCTGGCGGAAACGGACGACGCGGGTGCGCAGCAGATTGCGCAGAACATTCGCGTTGCGGTGGAACAGTTACCGTTGGTGGCCGGCGACGAAACGCCGATTACTGTCAGTATCGGCATTAGCACCTGGACGACAGACAAGGAAATCAGCCTGGAGCAGTTGCTGTTTATGGCGGACAAGGCGTTGTATCAGGCCAAGGAAGGCGGGCGGAATCGGGTAGTGGTTGCGCATTGAGCTAATGGGTGTGGCGGCACAGCGGATCAGGCATAAAAAAAGGCCACCCGAAGGCAGCCTTTAAAAACTAGAGAGGTTTTTACTTACACGGCCGCGACGGGACGCATGTAAGAGATCGGTGCAGTGCTGGCGTCTTCGAAAGTCACGACTTCCCAAGCATCTGTCTGCTCAATCAACTTGCGCAGCAGCTGGTTGTTCAATGCATGTCCGGACTTGAAGCCCTTGAACTCACCAATCAGGCTATTGCCCAGCAGGTAGAGGTCACCAATTGCATCAAGGATCTTGTGCTTCACGAATTCGTCTTCATAGCGAAGACCGTCTTCGTTCAGTACGCCATCCGAGTCGACCACAATAGCGTTTTCAACGCTGCCGCCGAGTGCGAGGTTGTGCTTGCGCAGGTACTCGATATCACTCATGAAACCAAAGGTACGGGCGCGGCTGACTTCTTTTACGAACGAAGTACTGGAAAAATCCACGCTTGCACTTTGTGTGCGGTCACGGAAAACCGGGTGATCGAAATCGATCTCGAAGCTCACTTTGAAACCTTCGAAAGGGACGAAAGTGGCGCGCTTGTCGCCGTCTTCCACTGTCACTTCCCGCAGGATCCGGATGAACTTCTTGGCTGCGTCCTGTTCTTCCAGGCCGGCCGATTGAATCAGGAATACGAAAGGTCCAGCGCTACCATCCATGATCGGGACTTCGGACGCGGAGAGCTCGACGTAGGCGTTATCGATGCCCAGGCCAGCCATGGCCGAGAGCAAGTGCTCCACCGTATCCACTTTGGTGTCACCACTGACCAACGTGGTCGACATGGTGGTTTCACCAACGTTTTCCGCGCGGGCAGGGATCTGCACCACAGGGTCCAGATCGGCACGAACAAACACAATGCCGGTGTCGATAGGTGCTGGCTTGAGGGTCAGGTATACCTTCTCCCCGGAGTGCAGGCCTACACCTGTGGCACGGATAATATTTTTCAGTGTGAGTTGTTTAATCATGGCTTGGGCCGCTTCAGCGCAAATTGCGAACTGGTATCAACAAAGGCTGGCGATGATAGCAGACCAGACCTTTGCTGAACACCAATCACCTTCATCGCCCTGATACATTCCATCAATCGGCCTGGCGACGCAGGAATGCCGGGATGTCCAGATAGTCCAGATCATCCTGTGGATTCATCTTCGCGGCAGTCGCAGCACCGGCCTGAGCCTGGTTGCGCATGACGGTCGGACGGTCCAGGTCACGGTAATTCACAGCAGGCGCTTCCTGACGCGAAGGCGCTTGTTGCTGCGGCTGCGATGCCACGGACGTGTGCATGGTGTTGTCGATGACCTTCACAGGCTTCTCGATTTTTGCGCCCAGACCGGTGGCAACCACGGTTACGTGCAGCTCGTCGCGCATGTCCGGATCGATAACAGTACCGACCTTGACCATCGCGTGCTCGGAAGCGAAGGCTTCGATGATGCTACCCACGTCGGAGTACTCACCCAGGGACAGGTCAGGACCGGCGGTGATGTTCACCAGGATGCCGCGTGCACCTTGCAGGTTCACGTCTTCGAGCAACGGGTTGCGAATGGCCGCTTCGGTGGCCTCGCGTGCACGGTTCGGACCGCTGGCGCAGCCAGTGCCCATCATCGCCATGCCCATTTCGCTCATGACAGTCCGTACGTCGGCAAAGTCGACGTTGATCATGCCCGGACGCTTGATGATGTCGGAGATACCGCGAACGGCACCGGCCAGTACATCGTCGGCCTTGGCGAAAGCCGACAGCAGGCTGGCGTCCTTACCGAGGATGGTCAGCAGCTTCTCGTTGGGAATGGTGATCAACGAGTCAACGCTTTCAGACAGCAGACGGATACCTTCGTCGGCGATCTGCATGCGCTTGCGGCCTTCGAACGGGAACGGACGAGTCACCACCGCAACGGTGAGGATCCCCATTTCCTTGGCCACTTCAGCAATGATTGGCGCCGCGCCGGTACCGGTGCCGCCGCCCATGCCAGTGGTGATGAACACCATGTTGGTGCCCTGCAGGACTTCGGCAATGCGCTCACGATCTTCGAGAGCGGCCTGACGACCTACTTCAGGGTTGGCACCAGCGCCCAGACCTTTGGTCACGCCAGTACCCAGTTGCAGGATGGTCCGCGCGCCGATGCTTTTCAGCGCCTGGGCATCAGTGTTGGCGCAGATGAACTCGACGCCTTCAATGTTGCTCTTGACCATGTGGTTGACAGCGTTGCCGCCGCCTCCGCCAACACCGATAACTTTAATAACCGGGCTTGCGGGGATGTTGTCTACGAGCTCGAACATGTTCCCTCTCCTTTACGTTCTCTAGTTTTTTTCGCCTACTGCATGTGAAGCGGTACTACGGTAAATCTTTAGAAATTGCCTTGTACCCAGCTCTTGATGCGATCGAGCAAGGCGGCTTTCGGTTCTTCATTGCTGTAGCTGTCACGGCTGCTGATGCCCGAGAACGAAATCCCGTCGGACTGCTTTTGCAGGCCGTACATCAACAAGCCAACGCCAGTGGAATAAATCGGGTTGCGGACCACATCGTCCAGGCCCTTGACGCCGTGCGGCACGCCCAGGCGTACCGGCATGTGGAAGATTTCCTCGGCCAGTTCGGTCGCGCCTTCCATCTTCGAGGTACCGCCGGTCAGCACGATGCCGGCCGGGATCAGGTCTTCGTAGCCGCTGCGACGCAGTTCGGCCTGGATCAGCGTGAACAGCTCGTCGTAACGCGGCTCGACCACTTCGGCCAGGGCCTGACGGGACAGCTCGCGCGGCGGCCGGTCGCCGACGCTTGGGACCTTGATGGTTTCGCCGGCGCCGGCCAGTTTGGCCAGGGCGCAGGCGTAGCGAATCTTGATTTCTTCGGCGTACTGGGTCGGCGTGCGCAACGCCATGGCGATGTCGTTGGTCACCTGATCTCCCGCAATCGGGATCACGGCGGTGTGACGGATCGCGCCTTCGGTGAAGATCGCGATGTCGGTGGTGCCGCCGCCGATGTCCACCAGACAAACGCCCAGCTCTTTTTCGTCGTCGGTCAGGACCGAGTACGCGGAAGCGAGCTGTTCAAGAATGATGTCGTCGATTTCCAGGCCGCAGCGACGCACGCATTTTTCAATGTTCTGCGCGGCGTTGACGGCGCAGGTCACCACGTGAACCTTGGCTTCCAGACGCACGCCCGACATGCCCAGCGGCTCACGAACGCCTTCCTGGTTATCGATCACGTAATCCTGCGGCAGGGTGTGCAGCACGCGCTGGTCAGCCGGGATCGCCACAGCCTGGGCCGCATCGAGCACGCGCTCGAGGTCGGCGGCGCTGACTTCGCGATCACGAATCGCGACGATGCCATGGGAGTTCAGGCTGCGGATGTGATTGCCGGCAACGCCGACGAACGCCGAGTGGATCCGGCAACCGGCCATCAGCTGCGCTTCTTCGATTGCGCGCTGAATCGACTGCACGGTGGATTCGATGTTCACCACCACGCCTTTCTTCAGGCCACGGGACGGATGAGTGCCGATCCCGACGATTTCCAGCGTGCCGTCGTCCGAGACCTCGCCGACCAGCGCCACCACTTTGGAGGTGCCGATATCGAGACCGACGATCATTTTCCCGCTTTGCACGTTTGCCATGGGTCCTGCCTCTTCTTAATTCTTCGCGACAGCGGGTTGGGCTGTCGTGGGCGCTACAGGTTCCCGCCAGCCAACAGCGAGGCCGTTGGCGCGTCAGATCAGTCGCCACAGTTCCTAAAGAGCAACATGGTACGGATTCCTCGGATCATGGT
>NZ_JBNNWE010000003.1:128820-136625 GCF_050280905.1 Pseudomonas sp. NPDC086278 | reverse complement strand
GAAACCGGTTCGCCGGACGAAGTGTTTGCACACCCACGCAGCGAGCGTTGCCGGCAATTTGTCAACGCTCATCAGACTCGCTAATAACCTCATAAAAAGACGGGAAAACATCATGGGAAATCGACGATTGGCAAACTGGTTTACGGGCGTGGCCTGCGTATTGCTGGCCGGCATGGGGTCTGCCCAGGCGCAGCCAATCCGCTTCGCAGTCGCAGCGGAACCGTACCCGCCGTACTCCGAGAAGCAGGCCAATGGTGAATGGAAAGGCTTTGAAATCGACTTGATTCACAAGCTCTGCAGCGAAATGAAAGCCGACTGCGAGATCAAGGAAGTGGCGTGGGACGGGATCATCCCGTCGCTGCTGGCGAAGAAGGTCGACGTGATTTTTTCCTCGATGTCGGTGACCGAGGAGCGTGAAAAACAGATCGCCTTCAGCGTCCCTTACTACGATTCCCCGATCGCCATCGTCGGCCCGAAGGGCACTGCGGTGAACAAATACCCGGATGACCTCAAGGGCAAGACCATCGGCGTGCAGAGCTCGACGGTGAGCGCGAATTTCCTGAAGCAGTACTACGACAAAATTGCCGACGTGAAGTATTACGAAACCCAGGATTCGGCCAACGCCGACCTGGTTGCCGGCCGCATCGATCTGACAATGGCGGACGGCACCGCCATGGTGGATTTCGTCAAGTCTTCGGACGCCTCGGGCCTGGCCTACCTCGCCACCGTTCCTTATGACCCGCTCTTCGGCAAAGGCGTGGGCGCTGGTCTGCGCAAAGGTGACACCGAACTCAAGGGCAAACTCGACAAGGCGATCGCGACGTTATTGGCCAGCAAGGACTATGACGACCTGTCCCAGAGCTACTTCCATACCAGCGTAAAACCGCTCATCTACCCGTGAGCCGAAACCAAAATCCTTGGGGATCGCCACTGCGCGCCAAGCGCTGATTCGGCATGAGCAAGGCGCGAACGCGATGATCCGGCCACTTGAGGGCGGCATCGCGGTTGCGCGCCACACGCCTGTAGGGGCGGGTGACGATGCGTCGTCACCCTCTGGAGAATGAAATGTCGGCAATGTTCGAGTTGATCGGTTTTACCGACCAAGGATGGGGCACAGCGCTGTTGAAGGGACTGTTGATGACCCTGCAGATATCGGCGGGGGCCTTCGTGGTGGGGTTGACTGTCGGCCTGGTGGTGGCCTGCCTGAAGTTGGGTGCACCCAAACCGATTGCAGCACTGGCTCGTGGGTACACCACGTTGTTCCGGGCCGTTCCAGAGCTGTTGATGATCCTGTTGCTGTACTACGTGGGCTCCATGCTGCTCAATTCTCTGATGGCAGCGCTCGGCTTCGAGGCGGTCAATGTCAGCGGTCCGTTGGCGGCGATTGTGGTGCTGGGCATGGTGCAGGGCGCCTATGCGTCGGAGATTTTCCGCGCGGCGATTCAAGCGATTCCCTTCGGCCAGATCGAAGCGGCAAAAGCGTTTGGCCTGCACGGTTTCGCTCTTTTTCGGCGTGTCACGCTACCGATCATGGCGCCGTTCGCCATGGCGGGCATGGCTAACTTGTGGGTCAACCTGATCAAGGACAGTGCGTTGATCAGTGTGGTGGGCACCAACGAGCTGTTGTACACGGCCCAGCAAGGCGCGGGTTCGACGCGTCACTATCTGTTGTTCTACATCACGGCTGCTGCGCTGTATTACGTGGTGACGCTGGTGTCCAACTACCTGTCGGGACGGCTCGAGCGGCGCATCCGCCGCTGGATGCCTTTGGCTGAGTGAATGAAATGATTCCAGCGTGGATAGTTGAATACGGGGCGCTGTTGCTCCGCGGATTGCAGACGACCATCACCATTCTGCTGATCTCCAGCGTGTTCGGGTTTGTGCTGGCGGTGCTGGTGGCGTTGGCGCGGATCTCGAAAAACAAAATCATCGCCAGGGGCAGCCTGCTCTTCACCAGCGTGACACGCGGCACCCCGTTGCTGATCCAGATCTACATTTTCTACTACGGTCTCGGCAGCCTGTTCGCGCAGTTTCCGCTGATCCGTTCCAGCTTTTTCTGGCCGTATCTGCGTGACGGTTACTGGTACATCGTTTTTGCATTGGTGGTGTCCGTGGGGGCGTATGTCGGCGAAGTGATTCGCGGCGGATTGCTGGCCGTGCCCAAAGGTGAAATGGAAGCGGCTTCAGCGTTCGGCATGACCCCGCGTCAGGCGTTGCTGCGGGTGCGATTGCCGCGGGCCTTGCGCCTGTTATTGCCGACCCTGGCCGGCGAGACGGTCATGTTGATGAAGTCCACGGCGCTTGCCTCCACCATCGCGGTGATTGATTTGTTGGGCGCGGCCAACATGGTCCGGGCGCAGACCCTGCAAGTGTATGAGCCATTGGTACTGGTGGCCGGTGTGTACATTTGCCTTACCTTTTTGCTCGAGGCGATCTTTGCCTTTGCCGAGCGCCGGGGAACCCCGATTCGCACCTCGGGATGACCAACCGGCCACTGGCTGACCGTGCGCACCTTCGTTGCGGTGGTCGCCTGTTGGCGGGTGGGGCGTATGCGGCGGGTACAGCGAGGCGAATCAGGCTCCAGGCCAATCGCTCTCTTAAACAGCAAGGCGTTGTTATTTATCAATAATTTATGAGGGTAAGCGCATGGCGCAGGATGTTTCGTTCAACATTCGCAACAATAATGGCGACGAGATGAAGGTCGGCGTCTGGCGTTACGAGGGCAATGGCAGCGGGCCGACGGTGCATCTGCAGGCCGGAGTCCATGCCGATGAAATCGCCGGGATGCTGGTCCTGCATTTATTGATGCAGCGCCTTGAGGTTGCGCAGGCGCAAGGCCGGCTCAAGGGCACCGTGACCGTGGTGCCTCAGGCCAACCCGTTAGGCATCGGCCAGTTTTGCAAGGGCCGGTTGCTCGGGCGACACCACGATGCGACTGGGCACAATTTCAACCGCTGGTTCGACCGGTCGGCGGCGATGGAACTGCCTTTGACCAACGTGCAGGAATGGCAGAAAAAACTGGTGCAGCTGGCGGCCCCGGCGGATGTGATGCTCGACCTGCACACCGATGACGAAGCGCTGCCCTACCTTTACGTGCACCGCGCCTTCGGGTCACGTGGCCGCGAATTGGCAGCCGCGATGAAGATGGACGTGGCGATCATCTGGGACGACGGCAGCGATGGTTCGTTCGAAGAAACCATCATTTCGCCGTGGCTGCGCGACGGCGTCGCCGATCAGCACATGGCGGCCACGCTGGAGCTGCGCGGGCAAGGCGATGTCAGCGACGAATTTGCCGAGCAGGATGCCGTAGGCTTGTACGGCTGGCTGTGCAATTACGGGGTGATCGACGAGCAAGTGCCGCTTGCCGATTGGCCGGTCGAGGTGCTTGAGATGGGCCAGATGGAAACCATTCTTGCGCCGCAGCCCGGTGTGCTGATCTTTGAAAAAGAGCTGGGTGATTTCGTCGAAGAAGGCGAGCGCTTTGCGCGCATTCTGCGGCGTCCGGGCGATCCTGCTTCCGAAGTCGTGCTGTTCGCCGAGCAAGCGGGGCGACTGGTCACCCGCTACCGGGACCGGTTGATCGGTCAGGGCATGGGCGTAGCCAAGTTCACCGGCACGCGCATTTCGCGTCACTGGAATGGCGGGATGCTCGATCCGGACTGAGGCCCGTTGCCAGACATCATGCCTGTGTCCAGGTGTCGCTTCAGTCAAACGCAGTGATGACCCTGGCCGCGCCCGACACCTGACAGGCTGTCGGCGCGGGCGTGCCAGGGTGCGCTGCTACCGCTGGGTCGTTCGCGGGTGCCGAGCGAGAATTTGGTCGTTACAATGGGCGTCTCGACCGTGACAGACCTCGATAAAAAAAATGTCCCTACCCAAGCATCACCTGGAACTGCTCAGCCCCGCCCGTGACGTGAGCATCGCCCGCGAGGCGATCCTGCACGGTGCCGACGCCGTGTACATCGGTGGCCCCAGCTTCGGCGCCCGGCACAATGCCTGCAACGAGGTGAGTGAAATCGCCCAACTGGTGACGTTCGCTCATCGCTACCACGCCCGGGTGTTCACCACCCTCAACACGATCCTGCATGACAACGAGCTGGAGCCAGCCCGCAAGCTGATCCATCAACTGTACGATGCCGGGGTCGACGCGTTGATCGTCCAGGACCTGGGTGTGATGGAGCTGGACATTCCGCCCATCGAGCTGCATGCCAGCACCCAGACCGACATCCGCACCCTGGCGCGAGCGAAGTTCCTGGACCAGGCGGGTTTCTCGCAATTGGTGCTGGCCCGCGAGCTGAACCTGCAAGAGATTCGCGCCATCGCCGATGAGACCGACGCGGCCATCGAGTTCTTCATTCACGGCGCGTTGTGCGTGGCGTTTTCCGGCCAGTGCAACATCTCTCACGCGCAAAACGGCCGCAGCGCCAACCGGGGCGATTGCTCCCAGGCCTGCCGTTTGCCATACACCCTCAAGGATGACCAGGGTCGGGTCGTGGCCTACGAAAAACACCTGCTGTCGATGAAGGACAACAACCAGAGTGCCAACATTCGCGCGCTGGTCGAAGCTGGCGTGCGTTCGTTCAAGATCGAAGGGCGCTACAAGGACATGGGCTATGTGAAGAACATCACGGCCTATTACCGCCAGCGCCTGGACGACGTACTGCAAGACCGGCCGGACCTGGCGCGCGCCTCCAGTGGCCGCACCGCGCACTTCTTCGTGCCCGATCCGGACAAGACTTTCCACCGTGGCAGCACCGACTACTTCGTCAGTGACCGCAAGATCGACATCGGCGCCTTCGATTCACCGACGTTCACTGGCTTGCTGGTGGGGGCGGTAGAGAAGGTAGGCAAGCGCGACCTGCTGGTGGTGACCACTGAGCCGCTGTCCAACGGCGATGGCCTCAACGTGCAAATCAAGCGTGAAGTGGTCGGGTTTCGCGCCAACATCGCCGAGCCCAAGGGTGAGTTCGACGAAGACGGTGAAAAGCGCTATCGCTATCGGGTCGAGCCCAATGAGATGCCCGACGGGATGTACAAGCTGCGGCCCAACCATCCACTGAGCCGCAACCTGGACCACAATTGGCAGCAAGCGTTGCAGAAGACCTCCGCCGAGCGGCGCATCGGCCTCGCCTGGGTGGCACGCCTGGATGAACAGCAACTGCAACTGACCGCCACCAGCGAAGAGGGCATCAGCGCCAGTGTCTCGCTGGACGGACCGTTCGGTGTGGCCAACAAACCGGAGCAGGCCCTGGAAGGGCTGCGTGACCTGCTCGGGCAACTGGGCACCACCGACTACCATGCCACGGCCGTCAAACTGGACGCCCCGCAGGCATTCTTCATTCCCAATTCGCAGCTCAAGGCCCTGCGCCGCGAAGTGATCGAGGCGCTGACGACGAGCCGTCTGCTGGCGCACCCGAGAGGCGGTCGCAAGGCCGAAACCAGCCCGCCGCCGGTGTACCCGGAATCGCACCTGTCGTTCCTGGCCAACGTCTATAACCAGAAGGCCCGGGACTTCTACCACCGGCACGGGGTCAAGCTGATCGACGCCGCGTTCGAGGCCCATGAGGAAACCGGGGAAGTGCCGGTGATGATCACCAAGCATTGCCTGCGCTTTTCTTTCAACCTGTGCCCCAAACAGGCCAAGGGCGTGACCGGCGTGCGCACCAAGGTGGCGCCGATGCAACTGGTGCACGGTGACGAAGTGCTGACATTGAAGTTCGATTGCAAGCCTTGCGAAATGCACGTGATCGGCAAGATCAAAGGCCACATCCTCGACCTGCCGCTGCCGGGCAGTGCCCCGGAATCGGTGGTCGGTCACATCAGCCCCGAAGACCTGCTCAAGACCATCCCGCGCGCGCCTCACTGAGTGGCGGGCGGACGGGTGGCCCAAAGGGTCGCCGCTCAGAAAAGCGCTCGGGCCAGTCGATACTGGCCCGAGCGTTGACCCGATACTTCGCTGGCGCTGATCGGGCGGCTGAGATGGCTACACCGTGAATCAGCGCGCGGCTACCGGACGGTGAGCTGCTTGTTGAACACGTCCAGCGACTCGTGGCCGATTGTTGGCTTGAACGTCGCTGTTTCCAGCGGCCGCGCGGCGGCCCTGAGCAAACCGTCGTTGCGCTTTTCGGGATTGAACAACAGGTACAAGTCCTGACATTTTTTCACGATCCCCGCCATGTCCAGCTCCGGGTTTTCTATTTTTGCCGTGATTTGATACACCGAGATGAAGTCGTTCAGCGACACTTTTTTCATGTCGACAATGGATCGATAGAGCACGAAGGCGCTGACCTGATCGCACTTGCTTTTCAATGACGTCGAGGACACCGCACGCGACCATCCGGCAAAATCGAGACGGATCATCGAAGCACCCTCAAGAATGGCGCAATACCGTCTGACCTCGCTTTCGGAACCTTGCGAGGAGCCGAACAGCATGTCGACAAAACCAGAGACAATCGTCCCGACAGCCGATGTATTGTCCCCGGCGACAAAACCTTTGATGGAATCATTCACCACGCTGCTAATGTTTTTGGCGTTGTCGGATGTATAGGCCTTTGTCTGGTAAGTGAACGACTGGATCGTTGAAATGGGGAATGTTCTATCAGTGCCCTGGCCCGCGCCCAACAATGAGGTATTAATCAGTTGCGCGTAGTACTGGGATTTGGACAGGCCGAGCGCCATCAGTGTGTCGAGGTGCGCAGCGCATTCGTTTTTCATTTCTTCGGACAAATCCTGCCCGATCAGTGCCTTGGTTATTGCTGCCATGATGTTCTCTCCATTGAATGTTCAAAGCGGCTTGCACGGTTGAGGAGTTGCTTTAGTAAACAAGAGGGCGGGTGATGTATCAGGTCCAGTTATTGTGTGCCGTTATACCTCGCTTGATGGTTTCAAGTTCTTGCGTAGTCAAATGTCCCTTGGCCTCCAGGCGTTCTATGAGGGCATGTATGTTAGTTCGGAAATCCTCGTCATCGATATCTCCCAGGATATGCATGTGCAGTTCAGGCGTGGCGGCATCCTCCAGATCAAGGTGCATTCTGTCGTGGCCTTGGGCATTGCCGTCGACCGAGGTCAATTTCATTTCTTCAACCAGTGTGGCGAGGCACTGTTGAACCGGCGCCCGATAATCAGGCGTACTGCGCCAATGGAAAGTGGTTGCAATCGAACTGAGCACCACGCGATCAAAGTCTTTTTGGTTGACTACAATCAGGGTGCATCCATTTTTGTCAGGAAAATCGCCAGGCATATAAACCTCCCTGTTTGATTGGATATAAGTAGTGTCAGCGTACGCTGCACGCACTGATAAACGTTAATGCGGTTGATGGACTGATTTTAATGCTTGATGTTGAGTCGACATAAAACCCAAGCAACTTTTTCGCCTGAAAACTATAAGCTTGATCAGTATTGAAAGTGTGCTGTCACGTCATCCATGCGACGCGAGTAAGAAGGCGTGAATAAAGGTTGTATCGTCGGCTCGAACAACCATAGTTCATGGAATGATAAGTGACCCAGGCCGATATAGATTAAGTGGAAATAAACAGGCCGACGCACATAGCGGGGGGCGATGCGTGTCAGAAACAATGTTCGTCCAACACCGGACACTCGCCGTGCGCTGGCGCTTCTCAGGTTTATGCCGGACATCCAGAAACTCAAACGGAGAAGGCACATGGGAAATGCACCTGGAAACATTTCTTGGAACGGTGGGCAGTAATGCCCATTTCTCAACGAAATCAGCTGTCTATTTTTTCGGCTGGGTGGCGCCAAACGGTGCCAGGCGCTCGAGCATCGCGTCCAGGAAAAGGCGAACGCCC